>NZ_WJZM01000007.1:0-124882 GCF_021609545.1 Pseudomonas sp. PA-1-6B | reverse complement strand
CCCTCCCAGCCCTGTTGTACGGCGACCACGCCCTCAGCTATGGCGAGTTGGCCGAGCGCGCCCTGCGGGTTGCGGCGTACCTGGAGGGCCAGGGCCTGCAACACGGTGACGTGGTCGCCCTGCAACTGCCCAAGGGCCCCGAGCAGGTGATCGCCCTACTGGGCATCCTCGCGTGCAGCGCCACCTACCTGCCTATCGGCATCGACCAGCCCGCTGCGCGCTGCCGCACGATCTGCGACAACGCCGGTGCCCGCCTGCTGCTTACCCAACTGCCGCAGGCTGGCAGCGCACTGGCGGCGCCACGGGCCGGTGCGGTCAGCGACCTGGCCTATATCCTCTACACCTCCGGCTCCACCGGTGAACCCAAGGGCGTAGAGATCAGCCACCTGGCCGCCGCCAACACCCTGGAGGACCTGCAACGGCGCTTGCAGCTCAACCACGATGACCGAATCCTGTCGCTCTCGGCGCTGGAATTCGACCTGTCGGTATTCGACCTGTTTGCCCCACTGGCCTGCGGCGCGGCGGTGGTTTTGATCGAGCCCCAGGCCCAACGCGATGCCCTGCGCTGGCGCGAACTGGCCACTCAACACCGCGCCACCGTACTCAATTGCGTGCCGGCGCTGCTCGACATGCTGCTCGGCTGTGCCGATGCTCCGTTGCCCCTGCGTGCAGTCTTGCTGGGCGGAGACAAGGTCGCGCCGGAGCTGGCGCCACGCTTGTGGGCCCAAGCCCCCGGTTGCCGCTTCATGGCCCTGGGCGGTGCGACGGAAGCGGCGATTCACTCGACGCTGTTCGAAGTCGTGCCCGGCCAGGCGTTGCACTGGCACTGCCTGCCGTACGGCAAACCCTTGGATAACGTCAGCCTGCGCATCGTCGACCCGCAGGGTCATGACTGCCCGGACTGGGTGGCCGGCGAACTGTGGATTGGCGGGGCCGGAGTGGCCCAGGGTTATCGTGGCGACCCAGTGCGCAGTGCCGAACGCTTTGTGGTTTACAACGGCCTGCGCTGGTACCGCACCGGCGACAGTGCGCGCTACCACCCCGACGGTACGGTCGAGTTCCTGGGACGTAGCGACTTCCAGCTCAAGCTGCACGGCTACCGTATCGAGGCCGGTGAAGTGGAACACGCGCTGCTGGCCTGCCCCGGCGTCGACCAGGCGGTGGCGCTGCTCGTGGGCCAGCACCTGGCGGCGGTGGTGCGCCTGGCGAATGGCCCGATGCAACCTACCGCGCTGGAGTTCCCAGGCCTGGCCGAGCGCCTGCCGGCCTACATGATTCCCAGCCTGATCCTCGGCTGCGCGCAATGGCCGTTGACCACCAATGGCAAGGTGGACCGCAAGGTACTCCACGGCTGGCTGGCGGACCATCGCGGCACTTACCAGGCCTTGCTGTCGCCGCCCTGCGGCGCCATTGAACAACAGGTGGCCCGCGCCTGGCAGCAGTTGCTCGGCTGTGGCGAGGTGTGCCGGGAGCACAACTTCTTCGCCCTGGGCGGCGACTCCCTGAGCGCCACGCGCCTGGTGCGCCTGTTAGCCGAACAAGGGCTGGGCGGCGCACGAATCGCCCAGGTATTCACCAAGCCAGTACTGGCGCAGTTTTGCGCCGACCTGCATCAACAGGCCCAGGCCGAACCGCAACGCACCGTTGTCCCGGACCTGGCCCAACGTCACGCCCCCTTCCCCATGACAGAAGTGCAGCAAGCCTACTGGCTGGGTCGTGACCCGAGCCTGGTATTGGGCGGGGTGAGCTGCCATTTCTACCGCGAATACGACGTCGAAGACCTCGACCTGCCGCGCCTGCAAAACGCCCTCGGGCGCCTGATCGAACGCCACGAAATGCTGCGTGCGGTGTTCGATCAAACAGGCCAGGCACGCATCCTTCCCCAAGTACCCACCTTCGTGATCGGCCAACGCTACGTTTGCGTCGAAGACCTGCGTGAGCACTGTGCCCACCGCGTGTTCGATCCCGCCCAGTGGCCGCTGTTCGATGTGCAGGCGGTGACCCAAGGCCGGCATACCCGCCTGGCCATCAGCCTGGACAACCTGATCCTCGACGCCCTCAGCATCCTGCGGTTCTATGCCGAACTCGACGCGTTGTATCGCGAACCGACGCTGGCCCTGCCACCGCTGCAGTTGTCCTTTCGCGACTACCAGATTCAGGCCGGCGTGGAACCCACCGAATTGCGCGCCGCGCAGCAGTTCTGGCAAGAACGCCTGCCCACCTTACCGCCGCACCCGCAACTGCCCCTGGCTGCCGACCCCGCAAGCCTGGGCCGACCGCGCTTCGAGCGCCTGCAAGGTCAGGTCAAGGCCCAGGCCTGGCAAGCAATCCTGGCCAAGGCCCAACAGCACAGCCTGACCGCCTCGGCGGTGCTGCTCTGTGCGTTTGCCGAAACCCTCGGGCGCTGGAGTGCACGCCCGGACCTGAGCCTCAACCTCACGCTATTCGACCGCCGGCCTGTGCATCCGCAGATCGATCAGGTGATGGGCGACTTCACCTCCCTCACCCTGCTCGGCTACGTGCCCGTGGCCGGCGAACGCTGGCTCGACCGCGCCAGGCGCACCCAGCACACCCTTGGCGAAGCCCTGGAACATCGCTGCGTGGGGTCGGTGAGCCTGTTGCGTCAACTGGCGCGCAGCAATGACGAGCACCAGGTGAGCATGCCGGTGGTGTTCACCAGCGCCCTGGGCGTACCGGATGGCACCGCCGCACCGGTGGACGGGCCCTTCGCCAGGCAGGTCTTCGGCCTTACCCAAACCCCGCAGGTGTGGCTCGACCATCAGGTGGTCGAAGCTGACGGCGGCATCGCCTTGAACTGGGACCGCGTGGTCGGGCTGTTCCCCGACGGGCTGGTCGAAGCGATGTTCGACGCCTACCTGCACAGCCTTGACTGGTTGGCCGAACACCCCTGGGACAGCGCCCCGCCCGACCTGCTGCCCCTGGCCCAGGCGCAGGTACGCGCACGGTTGAATGCCCCTGGCGCCAGCGTTGCGCAGGACCCGAGCCTGCACCAGGGCTTCTTCCAACAGGCACACCAATCGCCGCAACGCCCTGCGCTGTTGTGGGGCGAGCATGGGAGCCTGAGCTACGGCGAACTGGCCGACCGCGCCCTGCGCATCGCCCGCAGCCTGATGGATGCAGGCGTGGCGGCCGGTGACCTGGTGGCAGTCTCCCTGGCCAAAGGCCCGCAACAGATTGCCAGTGTGCTGGGCGTGCTGGCAGCGGGCGCGGCCTACCTGCCGGTGGGGGTCGACCAACCCTTACAGCGCTGCCAGCGCATCCTGCAACAGGCCGGCGTTGGCCTGATCCTCGCCGAGCACGACCCACAACTACCTGGGGTCAAGCACCTCACGCCTTCAAAAGCACAATGCGCCGAACCGTTGTTAGCCCCACTGGCCATGTGCGCCAACGAACTGGCCTACGTGATCTACACCTCCGGCTCCACCGGCCAGCCCAAGGGCGTGGAAATCACCCACCGCGCCGCGATGAATACCGTGGCCGAGATCAACCGTTGCTACGGCATCGACGCATCGGACCGTGGCCTGGCGCTGTCAGCACTGGACTTCGACCTGTCGGTGTATGACCTGTTCGGCCTGCTCTCGGTGGGTGGCGCCCTGGTGTTGATCGAAGAAGACCAGCGCCGCGACGCCCGCGCCTGGCTCAAGGCCTTGCAACACCATCGTGTAAGCCTGTGGAACAGCGTGCCGGCGCTGCTCGATATGTTGTTGGAAGCCAACGCGCTTGAGCGCCAAACCCTGGGGTTGAAAGTGGCCCTGCTGTCGGGCGACTGGATTGGCCTCGACCTGCCGCAACGCCTGCGCCAACAGGCACCGCAGTGCCGGTTTATCGCCCTCGGCGGCGCCACCGAAGCCGCGATCTGGTCCAACCACTTTGAAGTCCAGCAGCCGTTGCCGGGCTGGCGTTCAATCCCCTACGGCGTGCCACTGGCGAACCAGGCGTACCGGGTAGTGGACGCCCTTGGCCGCGACTGCCCGGACTGGGTCACTGGCGAGTTGTGGATCGGCGGCGCCGGTGTCGCACGGGGCTATCGCCATGCACCGCAGTTGAATGCCGAGCGCTTTATCGACGGTTGGTACCGCACCGGTGACCTGGGCCGCTACCGGCCCGACGGTTTGCTGGAGTTTCTTGGCCGCGCCGATACCCAGGTCAAGGTCCGTGGCCACCGTATCGAACTGGGAGAAATCGAAGCCGCCCTGGCCCGTCATCCCTGTGTAAACCAGGCCGTGGCGCTGGTCGCGGACACGCGCTTGCTGGCCGCAGTCGCTGCCAGCACCCACGCCGAAGTACTCGCCCAGCACTTGGAACACTGCCTGCCCGCGTATATGCGCCCGGAACAGATCCTGGTACTGGAACGCCTGCCCCTGAGCAGCAACGGCAAGGTGGACCGTCGCGCCTTGCTCGCCCCCTTGGCGGCTGCGGCACAGTCACGCCCCGCGCCGGACGAAGCCCCGTTGAGCGCCGCTGAACAGCGGGTCGCCGAGCTGTGGCAACAGTTGCTCAACGTGCCCAGCGTGTCACGCCACGACAACTTTTTCCGCCTGGGCGGCGACAGCCTGCTGGCCACGCGGTTTCTTGAAATGCTGCGCAGCCGCTTTGGCCTGGAACTGCCCATGGGCCAGCTGTTCGGCGCCGCCAGCCTGCTGGAAGTGGCGCACGCCCTTGAGCGCCAGCCCACCTCCGACACCGTTGAAGAAGGCCTCATCTGATGCCTGCGCAAACTCCCCCTCTTCCAGGAGCTGTCCCCATGCCCGCCGCCAAACTGTTAAGCGAACTCAAATCCCTGGGCGTCGAGCTCTGGCCCCAGGATGGCCAACTCAAATTCCGTGCGCCCCAGGGCCTGCTCAATGCCGAGCGCCTGGCGCAACTGCGTGAGCACAAGCAACAGATCCTGCACCTGCTGCTAACCCAGGAGCGGCCCGAGGTCGTGGCCGACCCGGCACAGCGCCACGCGCCTTTCCCGCTTACCGACGTACAGAACGCCTACCTGCTCGGGCGCCAGTCTTCGTTCGGCTACGGCAATGTCGCCTGCCACGGTTACCTGGAACTGAGCTGGCCGAGCCTCGACCCGCAGCAGGTGGAACAGGCGTGGAACCACCTGATCGCCCGGCATGACATGCTGCGCGCGGTGATCGCCAGCGAAGGCTCCCAGCGCGTGCTGGCCGAGGTCGCGCATTACCCGCTGGCCGTCACAGACCTGCGCGGCGCCACCCGCCAGCAGCACCAACACGGCGTACAACAGATTCGCCAGTCCATGGAGCAGAAGCTCTACCCGACCGAGGCCTGGCCACTGTTCGAGTTGCGCCTGAGTCGCAGCGACAGTGGTGACACCCTGCACTTTTCCATGGACTCGCTGATCGCCGACTGGGCCAGCGCGCAATTGCTGTTCAATGAGCTGGAGCAGTTGTTGCACGATCCAGAAGCCCGCTTGCCCACCCTGGACATCAGCTTTCGCGACTACCTGCTGGCCGAACGCGGCCTGCTCGAAGGCAGCCGCCACCAACGCGACCGCGACTACTGGCTGGCGCGCATCGACGAACTGCCCGCCGCACCGCAACTGCCGGCGCCCCTGAGCGGCGAAGACACCCGTGTACCGCGCTTTCAACGCCACTCGGCGCAACTCGACGCGTCGCAATGGGCCGCCCTGAAAAGAGCCGCCAGCGCCCTCGGTCTCACCCCTTCCATCGTGGTGCTCAGCACCTATGCCGGCACCTTGCAGCGCTGGAGCCAGCAACCCGCCTTCAGCCTCAACCTGACCCTGCTCAACCGCTTGCCCCTGCATCCGCAGGTGGGCCAGTTGGTGGGGGACTTCACCTCGGTCAGCCTGTTGCAGGTCAACGATCCCCAAGGCCAGGACTTCACCAGCCAGGCACGCCAACTGGGCAATCAATTGTTCGCCGACCTGGAGCATCGGCTGTTTTCCGGCATTCAAGTGATGCGTGAAATCGGCCGGCGTCGCGGCCGGGAAGCTGCCGCCATGCCGGTGGTGTTCACCAGTGCCATTGGCCTGGGGATCGAACCGCCGGCCAGCAGTCAGCGCCGGGTCGGCCACGGCATCACCCAGACACCCCAGGTCACCCTCGACTGCCAAGTGATGGACGACGCCCAGGGCCTGCACATTCACTGGGACGTGCGCCAAGGCGTGTTCCCAGACGGCCTCATCGAGGACATGCAACAAGCCTTCGTTGCCCAACTGCGATTGTTAGCCCTTGACCCGGCTGCCTGGGACCACCCCATGCACGTGCCGCTGCCGGCCTGGCAACAGCGTGAGCGTCTCGCCGCCAATGCCAGCGCCGCCCCGCTGCCCACCGGCCGCTTGCATGATGGCCTGCTGGCCATGGCGTGGGAACGGCCGCAGGCGCTGGCGGTGGTCGATGCCCACGGCAGCCTGACCTACGCCGCCTTGATGGAGCGCGCCCTGGCGGTGGCCGCGGCCTTGCATGCCGCCGGTTGCCGTGCCCAGGAACCGGTCGCAATCCTCATGCCCAAGGGCCGCGACCAAGTGATAGCGGCCTACGGTGTGCTACTGGCTGGCACTGCCTACCTGCCCCTGGACAGCAACGCCCCGGCCGCACGCCGCGACCGCGTGCTGCACAGCGCCCAGGTTCGGCATGTGCTCGGCTGTTCTCAGGCGCTGCCCGAGGTGCCATTACCCGACGGTCTGGCTTGGCATGCCGTCGACCAATTGGCCCCAGCCATACAGGACTTCCCGGCACCCGACGGCAGCCCCGACGACCTTGCCTATGTGATCTACACCTCAGGCTCCACCGGGGAGCCCAAAGGCGTGATGATCAGCCATCGCGCCGCCCTCAATACCGTGCAGGACATCAACCGGCGCTTTGAAGTCAGCACAACTGACCGCGTGCTGGGCCTGGCGCAACTGAGTTTCGACTTGTCGGTGTATGACCTGTTCGGCCCGCTCGCGGTCGGCGGCACCCTGGTGCTGCCCGACCCGGCGCGCGGCGCCGACCCGTCGCACTGGGCCGAGCTGGTGCAGCGCCATCAGGTGACGCTGTGGAATTCGGTGCCCGCGCAACTGCAGATGCTGACCCACTACCTGCAGGCCGAGCCACGGCCTCTGGACAGCCTGCGTCTGGCGCTGCTGTCGGGGGACTGGATCCCATTGAACCTGCCGCCCCAACTGCAAGCGTTGTTGCCAAGCCTGGCCCTGGTGGCCTTGGGCGGCGCCACCGAAGCCTCGATCTGGTCGAACCTGCACCCCATCGGCGCGATTGACCCGGCGTGGCGCAGCATTCCCTACGGCCTGCCGCTGGCCAACCAGGGCTTTCGCGTGCTGGACAGCCAATGGCGCGATGCGCCCACCTGGGTGCCAGGTGACCTGTATATCACCGGCGTCGGCCTGGCCCAGGGTTACCTGGGCGATCAAGCATTGAGCAACGCCCGGTTTTTCGCCCACCCGCTCGACGGCCAACGCCTGTATCGCACCGGTGACCGGGGCCGTTACTTGCCGGGGGGTGAGCTGGAGTTTCTCGGCCGTGAAGACGGCCAGGTCAAGATCCGTGGCCATCGTGTGGAGCTGGGCGAAATCGACGCCGCGTTGCTCGCCACGCCAGGCGTAGACAGTGCCGTCAGCCTGCTCAACGGCGAGCTGCTGGCCTTCGTCACCGCCGCGCGTGTCGAACCCGAACCGCTGCCGGGCGCGCCGTTGCTGAGCGCGGTGCAGCGTTACGCCGACAGCCAGGTCGGCAGCTTCGATGCACAGCAGGTACGCGACTATCAGGCCGACCTCAACGCCGCGGCATTGAGTTCCATGCTGGAGGTGATGCGCAAGGCCAAGCTATTTTGTGGCGTGTTGTCCGAACCAGATGTGGCAACCATTCTGCAGGCCCTGCAAGCGCAACCCCGCCATCATTGGCTGGTACGCCGTTGGTTAGCGGCCTTGTGTGACGCGGGCCTGTTGCAACGCGAACAGTCCGGCTATCGCTTGCTGCGCAGCGGGCCGAGCCCAGCGCTAGCCTGGGGCCGGGTGGAACAGGCGGTCGCGTGTGGGTTATGCAGCCAGGCGCTGCTCGACTACCAGCTCGACCATGTGCGGCAACTGCCACAACTGCTGCGTGGCGAGGCCAACCCGTTCGACCTGTTGTTCCCCCAGGGCCAGCAAGAACTGGCTTTGCAGCTGTATGGCAGGGATGCCGTATCACGCTATAACAACCACAGCATCGCCGCGCTGATCAACCGCCTTGCCACCCACCATGAGGGCGACGGCCCGCTGCGCATCCTGGAGATCGGCGCGGGCACCGGGGCCACCAGCGCCGTGGTGATCAGCCTGCTTGATGGCTTGGAAGTGGATTACCTGTTCACCGACATGACCGCATTCTTCCTGCCGGCGGCCAAGCAACGCTTTGCGGACTACCCCTGGGTACGTTACGGCGTGCTGGACATTGACCAGGCCATTCGCCCTCAGGGTTTGGCCAGCAACAGCGTGGATATCGTGCTGTGCGCGGGCATGCTCAACAGCGTCAAGGACATCGACAATGCCCTCGGCCAGATCAGCGAATTGCTCAGCCCCGGTGGCTGGCTAGTGTTCAGCGAACCGACCGGTGAGTGGCCCGCCATCTTGCTGACCCAGGGCTTTATGATGACCCCGGCCGACGACGACCAGGGCCGCAGCGGCTTGCGCAGCGCCGAGACCTGGCAGGCACGGGTGCAGGCACTCGGCGGCGAAAATCTGCCAGCCCTGCCCGACGCCGACCACCCGCTGGCCGCTCTCGGCATGCAGGTATTCGCCGCACGCTTGAAGGCCGGGTTCCAGCGCTTGAGCGTTGAGCACCTGCGCCGCGCCCTGGCTCAGCGCCTGCCGGACTACATGCTGCCGGCACACCTGCAAGTGCTCGACTGCCTGCCCCTGACCGCCAACGGCAAGGTCGACCGCCAGACCCTGGCCCACTGGCGCCCCGCGGTGGATGCCCAGACCGAAAGCAGCCAGGACGCACCCAGCGACCCGCTCACCGCCGAGCTGTGCCGGGTGTGGGCCGAGGCCCTGGGCCTGGCGCAAATCGGCGCGGACGACAGCTTCTACGAGAAAGGCGCCGACTCGCTGATCCTCGCCCGCGTCGCCGGCCAGTTGCGCGAACAACTGCCCCAGGCCCACAGCCTGAGCTACGACACGCTACTGCGACAAATGCTCAACGAGCCAAATGTTCGCGCCCTGGCGCGCCTGCTCAACCACGGCGAAAACACACCTACTGCCGCGGCGCCTGACGAAGCGCAGCGCGCCAACCACAGTAACGCCCTGGTGGTGCCATTCGGCGGTGGCGAGAGCGGCCCGGTGCGGGTGATGTTCCATGCCGCCCTGGGCACGTTGGATTATTTCCAGCATCTGGGCCGTGCACTGGCGGCTCAACAGGCCGGCCCGGTGATTGGCTTCGCGGTGGCCGACACCGAGCAATACCTGGCGCTGGAACCCAAGCACCTGATCGAAAGCGTGGCCCAGGACTACGCCGATCGCTTGATCGCCGACGGCCATCAACGCTTCCAGTTGATCGGCTACTGCCTGGGTGGCCTGCTCGCCACCGAAGTTGCCCGGCGCCTGCTGGAACGCGGCATGGAGGTGGTAAACCTGAGCCTGATCGACAGCATCCCGATGTTTATCGACACCGACGAAGAGCTGGCCTATGAGGCGATCTTCGTGCCCAACCTCAACCTGGACCCGGTGAAAACTGTGTTCGGCGCGCATATCGAAGACTACGACGTTTACCGCGCCATCGACCTGTTGATGGCCCGCGACAACCGCCGCGTACCCGCTGGCGCCATGGCCGCCCTGAGCGGCGATCCCGGCCTGGAGGCGCTGGCGCTGGCGGTGCAGCAACAGTCGGCACGCAGCCAGGAGGAGCGCCTGGCCGAGTACGCACGCCTGGCGTCTGGCCAGGCCGGCGTGCCCATCGGCCCCGAGCTGGTACCGACGCTGTTTCGCGTGTGCCGCCACAGCATGCGGGCGGCGCGGTTCGACCCGCCGCCGTTCCTCGGCAACATGACCTACTTGCGCTGCCTGGAGCAGCAATCGTTCGGTATCACCGGCGGCGTGGGGCACCTGGCGGCACCGTTCTGGGAAGACACGTGCCTGGGTCAATTCACCCTGATCGACGTGCCCGGCAACCATTTCAGCGTGATCGAACCGCCCCACGTGCACACCGTCACTGCCCACCTGCTTGAGGCCCTTGGGAAAAACTCATGACCACCGCCCTGGACACCCTCAAACGCCCGGTCAACCGCATGATTCGCCTCGGCGTGGTGTTCGCCGCGATGGGCGCGCTGGTCAACCTGGTGCCCTTTATCGGCCTCACCGAACTGGGCCGCTTGCTGCTCGCGGGCAACACCGACAGCCCCACGCTGTGGCGGTGGGCGGCCCTGGTAGTCATCGCCCTGAGCCTGGGGTGGATGGCCAGCGGCGTGGCGCTGTGGCTGACCCACCTGGCCGACCATCGCCTGCAATCGAGCTTGCGCGAAGCCATGGTGCGCAAGCTCGGCCGCGTGCCGTTGGGGTGGTACACCGACACTACCTCGGGCGCGGTGCGCAAGGTAGTGCAGGACGACCTTGAAGACCTGCACCACCTGGTCGCCCACCACGCGGTAGAACTCACCGCCGCCATTGTCACGCCGCTGGCGGGGCTGGTATGGCTGGCCACGTTGAACTGGCGCCTGGCGCTGCTGGCGGTGCTGACATTGCCGATCTATGCGGTGGCCTACGGCCTGATGATGCGCGGCTTCGGCGCCAAGATGCAGTTGCTCGACAAGAGCATGACGCGGGTCAGCGCAGCGATTGTCGAGTTTGTCCACGGCATTGCCGTGGTCAAGGCGTTCGGCCAGGTTGGCCAGGCCCATCGCAGCTATCAACAGGCGGTCAATCAGTTCAGCACCCAGTACGCCGGTTGGGTCAAGCCGCTGCTGCGCCTGGAGGCGTTTTCGTCGATGGCCCTGAGCGTGCCAGTGATTCTGCTGGTCAGCCTGGGGGTGGGCAGCGTGTTGCTGGCCCAGGGCTGGATCACACCGTTGCAACTGTTCGCCGAAACCCTGGTGGCGGTGGTGATCCCGCAGTCACTGCTGGTGATCAACCAAAGCCTCACCGCGCAACGAACCGCCCTGGCCGCAGCCGACCGTATCGAAGCGCTGCTGGAGGTCGACGAACTGCCCTCGCCCAAGGTGTGCAGCTCCCCACAGGGCAGCGACATACGCTTTGAACAAGTGCAGTTCGGCTATGACCCCGCGCACCTGATCCTCAAGGGCGTCGACCTGCACTGCCCAGCCGGCAGCGTGACGGCGCTGGTGGGGGCTTCCGGTGCGGGCAAGTCAACCCTGGCCAAGCTAGTGCCGCGTTTTCACGACGTGAACGCCGGGCGAGTCTGCGTGGGCGGTGTGGATGTGCGCGAGATCGACCCGCGCCAGCTCTATCAGCACGTAGGGTTCGTGTTGCAGGACGCGCAACTGGTGCACGGTACCGTCGCCGACAACCTGCGCCTGGGCCGCCCCGAGGCCAGCGATGCCGAGGTCGAGGCGGCAGCGCGGTCGGCGCAGATTCATTCGCGCATCCAGGCCCTGCCCCGGGGTTACCAGTCGGTGATCGGCGAGGACGCAATTTTTTCCGGCGGCGAGGCCCAGCGCCTGTCCATCGCCCGCACGCTATTGGCCGACACGCCGGTGCTGATCCTCGATGAAGCCACCTCCCACGCCGACCCCGAGTCCGAAGCCTTGATCCAGGATGCCTTGTCCGCCCTCGCTCGGGGCCGCACGGTGCTGGTGATCGCACACCGCCTGGCCAGTATCTGCGGCGTCGACCAGATCGTGGTGCTCGACCAGGGTCGCGTCATTGAAAGCGGGCGCCATGAACAGCTGCTGCAGGCCAACGGTGCCTACGCCCGGCTGTGGCGCGCCAGCGCCGAAACCACCGCCCCCGACCTGGAGATGTCCTTGTGATCCGCAGCCTCGTGACTTTATTGGGCCCGGCCCATGCCGCACGCTTGTACCGCTACCTGGCCTGGCTGGTGACCAGTGCCGTGCTGCAAGGGGTAGCCGTCGCGTTTCTGGTGCCGATCCTGCACGCGCTGTTTGCCGGTGACCTGCGCAGTGCCTGCCTATGGCTCGCCGGCCTGGCGGCGATGGCGGTGCTGACCTGCATTGCCCATTACCAGCAGGCCATGAAAGGCTTTGCGCTGGCCCTGGTGGTGTTGACCACCTTGCACGAGCGTCTTGGCCAGCACCTGGTGACCCTGCCCCTGGGCTGGTTCAACTCGGAAAAGGTCGGGCGCCTGTCGCGCAGCGCCACCAGCGGCACGCTGATGGTCACCGGCTTGTTTGCTCACTACCTGGGGCCAGTGGTGTCAGGTGTGGTGGTGCCGGCTACGGTGGCGTTGACCCTGTTCGTGTTTGACTGGCGCCTGGGCGTGACCGCGGTACTGTGCGCGCCGCTGATCTACTTTGCCCATCACTGGTCGGCGGCCGCCATCGGCAGCAACGATGCGCAGGTAGAGGCCGCCGCGACGCTGGCGGGTAACCGCGTGGTGGAGTTTGCTCGCTACCAGCAAGTGCTGCGCGCTTTCGGTCGCACCCAGGAGGGCTACGCCCCCTTGCAGGCTGCCAACCTGGCGCAGAAACACGCCGGCGGCTCGATGCTGTCCCAGACCTTCCCGAAACTGCTGGCCGGTGGCTTGACGGTGCAACTGGCGTTTGCGCTGCTGGTGGGCGTGGGCATCGCCCTGGCCAGCCACGGCGAAATCGACGCCATCCAGTTGGTCGCCCTGCTCGCGCTGGCGGCGCGGTTTGTCGGGCCATTGGCCGAAGCGGCTGCGCGCAGCGGCTTGTTGTGCATGGCGGGCAACGACCTGGAGCAACTGGTGAGTATCCTGCGCGAGCCGCCGTTGCCAGAGCCCGCCGTCAGCCAGCCCTTGACGGCGCCTGGCAGCCTGGCCTTCGACCAGGTCAGTTTCGTTTACCCCAGCGGGCCCAAGGTATTGCACCGCCTGTCGTTCAACGCCCCGGCCCACACGATGACCGCAATCGTCGGCGCCTCGGGCTCCGGCAAGACCACCGTCACGCGTTTGCTGATGCGTTTTTTCGATGCCAGCGAGGGCAGCGTCAAGGTGGGTGGCGTGGACGTGCGTGAGCTGTCCAACGCAGCGCTGATGGCCCAGCTGTCCCTGGTGATGCAGGACGTCTACCTGTTCGACGACAGCCTTGAGGCCAACATCCGCGTCGGCAGCCCCGACGCCAGCGCCGAACAAGTCGCCGAAGCGGCACGGCTGGCCGGCGTCGATGAAATCGTCGCGCGCTTGCCCCAGGGTTGGAACACCTCCGTGGGGGAAGGCGGTGCGGCGTTATCCGGCGGCGAACGCCAACGCGTGTCCCTGGCCCGCGCCTTGCTCAAGCGGGCGCCCATCGTGCTGCTGGATGAAGCCACAGCGGCCCTCGACCCGCACAACGAAGCCTTCGTGCAAGCGGCCATTGGCAGCCTGATGCAAAGTGCCACGGTGCTGGTGATCGCCCATCGCCTGCCAACCATCATGGCCGCCGACCAGATCCTGGTGTTGGATGAAGGATGCCTGGTGGAGTCTGGCACCCATGCCCAATTATTGGCCCGAGGCGGTCGCTACGCCGGGTTCTGGCATGACCGTCAGCGTGCCGGTGGCTGGCGCTTGAACGCCGAGGCCCAGCCATGCTGATCGGGGTGTTGGGCGCCAGTGGCGACGTGGGCCTGGCCAGTGCCCAGGCGTTGTTGACCCTGGGGATGAGCGATCTGCGCCTGGGCGGGCGCGATGCCGTCAAGGGCGCACACTGCATGCACCTGCTCCTGCAGCAATGGCCACAAGCGCGCCTGCAGTGGGCCTCGGTAGACTTCAACGACGCAAAAGCCATGGCTGCATTCGCCCGTGGCTGCGACGTGCTGCTCAACTGCGCGGGCCCATCCTGGCAGCTACAAGACCGTGCCGCCCACGCAGCGCTGCGGGCCGATGCTCATTACGTCGATGCCGCCGCCCCTGAGCAACTTGATCCGGCCCACTGGCGTGGCCGTTGCGCGGTGCTGGGCGCCGGCTTGCAACCGGGGCTTACCGGCCTGCTGCCGCGCTGGCTGGCCGAGCAAGGGTTTAGCCAAGTGCAGCGCCTCACCAGCTATTTCGGTTTGCGCGATCACTTCACTCGTGTGGCCGCCGATGACTTTTTGCAAGGCGCAGTGGATGGCAGCAGCGAACCGCTGGCAGCCTGGGAGCACGGCCGGCGTCATCGCGCCTTGCGCCGGCAACGCGACGTGTCGGTGCCCTGCTTTCCCGGCCGGGTTCACCTGCTGCCGTACCTCAACCTTGAGGGCGAACGCCTGGCCATGGACCTCAACCTGGACGCCGGCCAATGGTTCAACGTGATCGCCGACGGCCACGTTCTCAAAGCCCTCGACCAGGCCCATGGTTTGCCACGGGCCGACGCCGTGCAGCGGTTGTGCGAAGCCAGCCGGCTCGACCTCAGCGGCCAGGCGCCCTTCGTCACCCTGCTGCTGCAACTCGATGGAATGCACCACAACCAGGCCCTGACCCGCAGCCTGGTGCTCAGCGGTGCGGGCAATGCAGCGCTGACCGCCGCCATGGCAGCGGCCACGGTCATCAGCGTGGTGGAAGGTGAAATCCGCGCCGGCTGCCATGCCGCCGCCCAAGTCCTGCCGCCCGCCGCCAGCCTTGAACGCCTGCTGCGCACCTCGGCGATTCAGGCCCTGAACCTGCTGCACAGCCCGCTCGATCAACTGCATACCGCCGACGAAGGTTGCCTATGAACACGGCGTTGAACGAGCTGGAACAGCTGAGCCTGGGCGTGATGGCCCAGGTGTTGCTGCACACCCAAGCATTGCCGCTACAGGTATGGCGCAACGCCGAACAGGTCAACCAGGCGCTGGGCACAGCGGCGCGCCATGCCTGGGTGGTACGGCGTTGGCTGGTGGCGTTGGGCGGTGCGGGCCTGCTGCGCGAAGCCGGTGAACGTGTGGCCTGGCGCACGCCGCCACCTGACCCGCAGCTCGGTGAATTGCCACGCCTGTATGGCGCGCTGGGCTTTCCCGCCAGCATGGCGCGCCTGCACACCCAAGTCATCGAGTGCCTGCCCGACCTGCTGCGTGATCAGTTCACCCTCACCCACTTGCTGATGCTCGGCGGCGACCCGGTAAAGGTATTGAGCGCCTACCAGCACAACCACTTCACCACAACGATCAATCAAGCCCTGGCTGATCGCGCGCGGCAAATCAGCGCCGCTGACGGGCAGCTTAGGGTGCTGGAACTGGGCGGCGGTGCCGGCGGCACCACCGACGCAGTGCTGGCGGCGTTGCAAGCGTGCGAAAAGGACTATCGCTTCACCGACATCAGCTCGCTGTTTACCGGCGCCGCGCACCGCCAGTTTCGCCTTGAGACGGGCATGCAGTTCGGCCTGCTCGACCTCAATCGCAGCTTCAGCGGCCAGGGCATATTGCCAGGCACCCAGGACCTGGTGATCGCCGGCAACGTGCTGCACAACGCCCGCGACCTGCCCTACAGCCTTGGACAGATCCGCAGCAGCCTTCGAGACGGCGGCGCCTTGCTGTTCAGCGAATCCATCGCCGACAACCCGGCGATGCTGACCTTCATGCACCTGTTGCTGTCGCCCGCCGCCGATGCGCCGTTGCGCCCCCACGATGAAGCCTTCATGGCCGCCGATGGATGGGACCTGGCCTTGCAGGCCACAGGTTTTGAGTTGCTTGAGGTATGGCCCCGCGCGTGCGACCCGCTCGCCGCCGCGGGGCAACGCTTGTTTCATGCCATAGGAGTTTGAGGATGAATGTCGATACCTTGCTCATCGACCTGCCCGCCGGAGCGCATCCGTGGCGTCTGCCGACCTTGACCGACCTGGGCGCGCATCAACAGGCACCGGCACGTTTGCTGGCGGTGCTTGAACGCCAGCGCCCGGCGGTGGTAGTGATGAGCGCCGAGCAGTTGGAGCGCCTGCTGGACTTTCCCGCCCTGGCCTTGAGTGATCTGAGCCATCTGGAGCAGTTGGTGTTCGTCAGCGAGCGCCCCGGCGACTGGCAACTGGCCGAACGCGCCGCAGCCCAGCTGGATTGCCACGTGCAGGGTTTCACCGAAGAGGGACGCGACCTGGCCGACCTCAAGCGTGAGCAACAGCGCTGGTGTGAGCGGGCCCTGGGGCACCCTCAGGTGAGTGCAGTTGCGCTGCACGGCCAGACCCTGTTCGCCGTGCCCCAGCGTTGTGAAGCGACTGCGGTGGACGATCATCTCGACGCAACCGAGGCAGCTGTCAATCAGCAGTTCAGCGTCACGCAATTGAACCAAGCCGTGCAGTTGAACCAACGCTTGAGCCACGCGGCCTTGCTGTCGATGCTTAACGGCCTGGAGCAATGCGGCTTGCTGCCGGCGCCGCTCAATGATGTGGCCCAAAGCCTGGCCAATGCCGGCATCGCTCCTGGTCACCGGCCCTTGATCGCACGCTGGCTGGACGTGTTGCACACCCAGCAACTGCTGCAGCGCAAGGGCGATCACCTGTATCCCAGCCTCGACGCCAGCGCCTGGAGCACCGCCACGTTGGAAGACCTTTGGGCACAGTTGAGCCTGGACTGGGCACAAAACACTGGCGGCAGCACCACCCTTGACTATGCACGGGACAATGCCCGCCAGTTGCCAGCGCTGATGCGCGGCGAGTGCGCCGCCGTGCACCTGCTGTTTCCCCAAGGCCGCACCGATCGCGCAGCGGCGCTGTACCGCGAAAGCCTGGCGGCGCAATACCAGCATCGCAGTGTGGCGCATTGGGTGGGTGCCTGGGCAGCGCGCCAACCCACCGATGCGCCGTTGCGGGTGCTGGAGGTCGGCGCCGGCACCGGCTCCACCACCCAGGCGGTGTTGCCGGCCCTGGCCAATGTAGCGGTGGACTACCTGTGCACCGACGTGTCGCGCTACTTCAGCGAACAGGCCGCCGAGCGCCTGCACGCCTGGCCATGGGTGCGCCACGGCGTGTTCGATATCGACCGCCCTGCCCTGGCCCAGGGTTATCACACCCAGGGCTGGGACTTGATTATCGCCGGCGGTGTACTCAATGCCGCCCGCGACACCGAGCGCTCCCTGGCCATCCTACTGACCTTGCTCAGGCCGGGCGGCTGGCTGGTGTTCAGCGAGCCGACCCAGGAGGAATTCTGGGTGATGGCGTCCCAGGCCTTCATGCTCAACCAGGCCAGCGATGAACGTGCACTCAGCAGCTGCACCTTCCTGGACCTCAACCAGTGGCAAGGCGCCCTGGCCCGTGCCGGCTTCCAGGGCAACCGCAGCCTGCCCGCCGCCCATCACCCGTTGGCGCGCCTGGGCCATCGCGTCTTCGTCGCCCAAGTGCCCGAGCAACGCCTGAGCCGTGCCGCGCTGGCGGCCCACTTGGAACATCCCGACCTGCAGCTTGAACTGCTCGACCGTCTGCCCGACCTGCCTACCGCCAAGGACTTGCCATG
Source organism: Pseudomonas sp. PA-1-6B (assembly GCF_021609545.1). Classification (NCBI taxonomy): domain Bacteria; kingdom Pseudomonadati; phylum Pseudomonadota; class Gammaproteobacteria; order Pseudomonadales; family Pseudomonadaceae; genus Pseudomonas; species Pseudomonas sp. PA-1-6B. Next base: position 107,391 of record NZ_WJZM01000007.1, on the reverse strand, counting down.
ACCCCGCTGGCCTACCCCTTCAACGCCTTCACCGACCTGGCGCTGGCTGAGCCTTATCGCCATGCCCAGCAAGCGCCCGGCCTGCTGCGTATCCAGATGCCCATTGGCGCGCCCGCCTGGCTCGCCACCCGCTATGACGATGTGCGCCAGGTGCTGGGCGACCGGCGTTTCAGCCGTAGCGAGGCGTTTCGCCATGACGATGCACCGCGGGCGTTCCCACGCATCGCCGGTGGCATTGTGATGATGGACCCGCCGCAGCTGACCCGCATTCGCTCCCGGGCTGCCCAGGCGTTTACCCGGCGCCGCGTCGAAGCCTTGCGCCCCCATGCGCGGGCCTATGCCCACCAGTTGATCGACCGCATGCTCGCCGCCGGCCCGCCCGCCGACCTGGTCAATGACTTTGCCTTGCCGCTGCCCCTGGCGTTGATTTGCCAATTGCTGGGCGTACCGCTGCACGATCGCGAACGTTTCAAACAGTGGAACGACTCGCTGCTGTCGACCCGCCCCGAAGACGCGGCCCTGACGCAACAGCACTTGGGCGAACTCGCGGTGTATATCAAGGGCCTGGTCGCCGAGCGCCGCCGCCACCCCCAGGACGATTTCATGACCGCCCTGGCCCAGGCCGACGAACAAGGCGAGTGTCTGAGCGAGGAACAGCTGCTGCTGTTGTGCATCGCCATCCTGGTCGCCGGCTACGAAGGCAGCGCCTCGCAAATTCCCAACTTCATCCTCGTGCTGCTGGACAACCCGCAGCAATGGCAACAGCTCAAGGCCCACCCCGAGCAGATCCCCCAGGCGGTGGAAGAGCTTTTGCGCTATATCCCGCTGGCCTCGGCGGCAATGTTTGTGCATTACGCCCTGCAAGACATTCAGGTGGGTGAAACCCTGGTGCGTCAAGGCGAGGCGGTATTCGCTTCAATCGGCGCGGCCAACCATGACCCGGCGCGCTTTGCCAACCCACAGGTCCTGGACCTGCAACGCGATACCCAAGGCCATTTCGGTTTCGGCCACGGCCTGCATCATTGCATCGGCGCGGCGCTGGCGCGGGTGGAGTTGCAGGAGGCGTTGCAGGCGCTGGTGCAACGCCTGCCCAGCTTGAAACGCTGCGGGGCAGTACAGTGGAAAACCGCGACTTTTTTTCGCGGTGCCCACTGCCTGCCGGTGACCTGGTCATGAGCCGCCCACGTCAACGCGTGATCGTTGCGGGCACCGCGTTTGGTCGCATTTACCTGCAAGCCCTGGCCCGGGCCCATGAGCGTTATGAGCTGGTGGGGATCCTGTCGCGCGGCAATGCCTACTCCCAAGCCTGCGCCGACCACTACGGCGTGCCACTGTACGAGGCCGTAGAACAGGTGCCGGACACCGTCGATATCGCCTGTGTGGTGGTGCGCTCCGGCGCGACCGGTGGCGCCGGCAGCGAACTGGCCCAGCAGTTGCTGCGCCGTGGCATCCATGTGTTGCAGGAACACCCGGTGCATCACCGCGAAATCGCCGCGTGCATGCAGGCGGCGCGCCAGGGCCAGGCGGCCTACGCGGTGAATACGCTGTACCCCAATATCCTCGCGATCCGGCGCTTTCTCGCGGTAGCCGACTACCTACGCGAGCAACACGGACTGGCCTATATCGACGCGGCCTGTAACAGCCAGGTGGCCTACCCCTTGCTCGACATTCTCGGGCGCCTGGCCGGTGGCCTGCGGCCTTGGGCATTTGCAGCACCCGCCGCCAGCGTCGGCGCACACCCCTTCACGCAGTTGAGCGCCAGTTTCAATGGCGTGCCCATCAGTCTGCGCGTGCAGAACCAAGTGCATCCCCAGGACCCGGACAACCATTCGTTTTTGATGCATCGCCTGGAAGTGGGCTGTGAAGCCGGCGTACTGAGCCTCTGCGATACCCACGGCCCGGTGCTGTGGAACCCGCGCCTGCATGCGCCACGGGACAGCACCGACCGCCTGATCATGGCGGGCACCGGCAGCGAACGACTGGCCGGGCCGACCATGGTGGTGCTCGACCCACAGATACCTGCCAGCTATCACCAGGTGTTCAACCAAGTGTGGCCAGATGCGGTTTGCCTCGCCCTGGACGCGTTGTGCGCCGACATCGAAACGCCCGCGCGCCGCCTGCGCAGCGGCGTGTGGGCCACCGAGGTGTCGATGGCCTGGCGCGAAATGAACAGCCTGATCGGCATGCCCCAGTTGATTGAGCCGCCTGTTCCCCAAGCATTGCCGCTGGCCGAGTTGCACCGCCGCGCCGAGGCCATGCAACCCCCTGGCGCTGACCCCAGCGCTCAACTCTTGGGAGCCCTGCCCTTTTGAATACTGCCCAATTCCGTTCCTCCTGCAGCCACGTATTGCTGTGGGTACGCGACCTGCATCAGGCCGTGGCGAGTTTTCGCGCCGCCGGGTTCGAAGTCACCTACGCCACCGCCGAGGCCCGCGCCCAGCACGCGCACATTTGGTTCAGCCACGGGCCGATCATCGAGTTGCTCACCACGCCGCGCCACGCCTGGCTGTTCAAGTGGCCCATCGACTGCCTGGCCGGGCGTGGCGCCGGCCGGCGCATGTTGCGCTGGGCCGCCCATGGCGAAGGCTTCTGTGACCTGGCGTTGCTGTGCGATGACGCCGCCCTGGCGCCGCGCCTGAAGGGCCTGGCGGCCAGCGGCGTGGCCATGGGCCGCGTGGTGAACTGGCAACGCACCTGTGCAGACGGCAGTCAGACGCGCTTTCGTTTTGTCTACCCGCGCCACGAGCGCCTGCCTTTTCTGGTGACGCCCTACACGCCCACGCAGCATCCGGCGCGGCTGATCCATCCCAACGGCGCCACTGGCCTGGCGGCCATTCACCTTGGCGTGAGCCCCGCCGACCACACCGCCCTAAACCTGCTCGCGGGCGACGACCCTATGTTGCACCTGCAACCGGCCACCCACACCGGCGTCCAGGCGGTGCAGGTCGCCGGCCTGGCGCAACCACTGACCCTGCACGGCGCCCAATTGCTCGGCTGCCCGACAGCCCAAGGAGATCGCCATGCTTGATGGATGCACTGACTGGCCCGAAGATTTTATCCGCCGCTACCGCGAGCAAGGCTACTGGCAAGGCGTGTCCCTGGGCCAACTGCTGCGCGAGCAAGCCCAACGCACACCACAACGTGAAGCCCTGGTCGACGGCAACCGACGCTGGCGCTACGCCGAACTGGACCAACACGCCGACCGCCTGGCCGCTGGCCTCGCTGAGCGCGGGCTGGTCGCCGGCCAGCGGGTGCTGGTGCAACTGCCCAATATCGCTGAGTTCTTCAGCCTGACCTTCGCCCTGCTGCGCCTGGGGGTGATCCCGGTGTTTGCGCTACCAGCCCATCGCGAGCACGAATTGGCCCACCTGGCCCATCTGAGCCAGGCGGTGGCCTATGTGATTGTCGATCAGCACCTGGGCTTCGATTACCGGCCACTGGCGCGCACCCTGGTTGAACAGGTGCCGAGCCTGCAACAGGTGTGGGTGGTGGGCGCGGCCGAGGAGTTCGTGGCCCTTGCCGATTGTGTCGCCACACCCCGCGAGTTTACCGCGCCAGACGCCCGGGACGTCGCAGTACTGCTGTTGTCGGGCGGCACCACCGGCCTGCCCAAGCTGATCCCGCGTACCCACGACGACTACGCCTGCAACGCCCGGCTGGCGGCCCGCGCTTGTGGCTTCGACGACCACACCCGTTACCTGGCGGCGCTACCGGTGGCGCATAACTTCCCCTTGGCTTCCCCGGGCGCACTCGGCGTATTCAGTGTCGGGGGCACCTTGGTGCTGGCGCCGGAGCCGAGCCCGGACACCGCCTTCGAGCTGATTGAACGCGAACGTGTCACCCACACTGCGTTGATCCCACCCCTGGTGTTGCTGTGGCTGGAAGTGGCGCAATGGTCCGACAACGACCTCAGCAGCTTGCAATGGCTGCAAGTCGGCGGCGCGCGCCTCAAGGCCGAGATCGCCGCGCGCATCGGCCCCGCCCTGGGCTGTGGCCTGCAACAGGTGTACGGCATGGCAGAGGGCTTGCTGTGTTTTACCCGGTTGGATGACCCGCAGGCGCTGGTCTTCGAAACCCAGGGCCTGCCACTGACCGCTGCGGATGAGATCCGTATCGTCGATGCCGATGATGTAGCGGTCGCGCCCGGCGCCGTGGGAGAACTGCTGGTGCGCGGGCCCTACACCATTCGGGGCTACTACAACGCCGCCGAGCACAACCAGCGAGCGTTTACTGCCGATGGCTTTTATCGCAGCGGCGACCTGGTACGGCGCCTGCCCGAAGGGCATTTGGTTGTAGAAGGGCGCAGCAAGGATGTGATCAACCGCGGCGGCGAGAAGATCCCCGTAGAAGAGATCGAGAACCTGCTGCTGGGCCACCCGCTGATCCGCGATGTGGCGCTGGTGGCCCTGGCCGATGAGTTGCTGGGTGAACGTAGTTGCGCCTGCGTACTGGCCCACGACGAACAAATTGACCTGGCTTCGATCAACGCCTGGCTGCGAGAACGTGGGTTGGCCGCCTACAAGTTGCCGGACCGCTTGCAGGTGCTGCGCGAGTTTCCGCTGACACGCCTGGGCAAGGTCAACCGCAAGGCCCTGGCGGAACAGGTGTTGGCATCATGAGCCGGTGGCTGCGCGTTTTGCGGGAGGGCCCGCAGCCCCGCGCACGCTGGGTGTGCCTGCCCCACGCCGGTGGCAGTGCGAGCTTTTACCGGCCGTGGCTGGCGCACTTGCCGGGGGATATCGACCTGCTGGCGGTGCAATATCCCGGCCGTGAAGAGCGCTTCAACGAGGCGCATGTGCCGTGCCTGGCGACCCTCGCCGAGCACATCAGCCAGGCGTTGCTGGCCTTGCCTGCGCGGCCCCTGTTGCTGTTTGGTCATAGCATGGGCGCGGCGCTGGCCTATGCCGTGGGCGTGCACCTGGAAGCGGCCGCTGCCGGCCCGGCCCATGTGTTTGTCTCGGCCCATGCGCCGCCCCACCGGCAACCGCCCAGCGACCTGCACCGCCAGGACGACAGTGCACTGATCGCCGACATCCTGCGCCAGGACGCGCAGGCCGCCGGCCTGTGGGCCAACCCGCAGTTGCGTGCGGTGTTCTTGCCCGCGCTGCGCAGCGATTACCAGGCCATCAAAACCTGGCGCCCTGCACACCTGCCGCCCCTGGCGGCGCCGCTGGATGTGCTGCTGGCCCGCGATGACGCCGAAGTCAGCCTGGAACAGGCCCGCGCCTGGGCCGACCTGAGCGGCCATCTCCCGGATATCCGCCTGTTCGACGGCGACCATTTTTACCTCAAGCATCAGCCGCGACCGGTGATCGACCACCTATTGCAACGCACCGACTACCTTCAGGGAGACACATGATGAAAACCCCGGAACACTGCACTGGCCTTGCTGATATTCGCCACGCCATCGACAGCCTCGACCAACAGATCATCGACGCCCTTGGCCTGCGCATGCAGTACGTCAAGGCCGCCTCTGAATTCAAACCCGACCAGGCCAGCATCGCCGCCCCGGAGCGCGTCGCGGCGATGCTACCGCTGCGTCGGCAATGGGCGCAGGACGTCGGGCTGGATGGGGAGTTTATCGAAAGCCTGTTCAACCAGATCATCCATTGGTACATCGCCGAGCAGACCGCCTTCTGGCTGCAGAAAAAGAGCAAGGCCGTATGAACGCGGACGATTTGCTCAAAGTGTTCCAGGCCGCGCACCAACGGGCGGTGGCGTACCAACGACCGGTGATTGCCGTCAGCGCGTGCGCCGCGCCGACGCTCGCGCCCTTGGCGCTGTATCAAGCCCATCGGCAAGGTTTCTTCTGGTGCGCGCATTCGCCCGACCTGAGCCTGTTCGGCCTGGGCTGCACTTGGCAGATCGAAGCCACCGGGTCCCAACGCATGGCCGAGGTGGATCGCCAATGGTTCGCACTCTGCGCCGATGCGCTGGTACAAGGGCCACATGCGCCCTTGCTGCTGGGCGGCATGCGCTTCGATGACCAGCGACCCAGTGCCCCCCATTGGGCGCCCTTTGCCGACGCCAGTTTTCACCTCGCCCACTGGTTGCTCAGCGAGGACGCCAGCGGGCGCTGGCTGCGTTGCCAGCGCGTGATCGAGCCGGGCAGCGACCCCGCCGCACTGGCCCAGCAAAGCCTGGCCGCCTATGAACATCTGCTCAACCCCACCCACAACCCGGCAGCCACACCCACGGTGCTGGGCCGTAGCGCCTTGCCCCAATATCAATGGCAGGCCAAGGTCGAGACCGCACTGGACGCCATCGCCCAGGGTGAATTGAACAAAGTGGTGCTGGCGCGACATATCGACCACCGCCTGGACGCGGCCCTCGACACCGGCGCGGTGATGGGCCGCCTGTACGCACGCCGTAACGCCTCGCACCTGTTCGCGATCCACCGTGGCGACCATTGCTTCATGGGCGCCACCCCCGAGCGTTTGCTCAGCTGCGCGTCGGGCCACCTGAGCACCCACGCCCTGGCAGGCAGCACCCGCCGTGGGCTCAAGCCGAATGAGGACCAAGCGCTGGGGGAACGCCTATTGGCCGATCCGAAGGAGCAGCATGAGCATCAACTGGTGGTGCAGACCATCACCCAGGCGCTGCATGACAAGGTCAGCGACCTGCAGGCCGCATCCAGCCCCAGCCTGCTCAAACTGGCCACCGTGCAGCACTTGAGCACGCCGATCAGCGCCCGACTCAACGTGGGCAAGCGCCTGCTGGACGGTATCCAGGCCCTGCATCCCACGCCCGCCGTTGGCGGCCTGCCCAAGGCATCGGCTCTGGCGTTCATCCGCGAACATGAGGGTTTTGATCGTGGCTGGTACGCAGCGCCAGTGGGCTGGCTGGACGCCCAGGGCAATGGCGACTTCCTCGTGGCCCTGCGGTCGGCGCTGATCACCCCAAGGCATTGCCACGCGTTCGCCGGCTGCGGCATTGTCGAGGGCTCGCTACCGGCCAATGAATACGAGGAAACACAGATCAAGCTGGCGAGTATGCAGCAGGCCTTGCAACTGGCCTGCCCTGCTGATACTGACGGGGCGTACAGCCAAATTCGCGGCGAAACACCGTATGCAGATACTGCGCAGAGGTGAAGCCGCAGCGTGCGGCAATGTCGGCGATAGCAAGGCTGTGGTTTTCCAGGCCTTTGGCGGCAGCGGCGAGTTTGAAGCGCAAAATCTCATCATGCACGCTGCAGCCACGCGCCTTGCGAAAATGCGCTTCCAGGGACGAGCGGGAAACACCGACATAAGCCGCGACCTGATCGGTCTTGATACCCTGGCAGGCGTACTGGCGGATAAACAACAAGGCCTGCATCACGTAAGGGTTGCCCAGGGGTTGATGCAGGCTGGAGGCCTGCACGTTGATGGCGTCCGGCGGCACCAGCACCTGCGTGCCCGTGCAGGGTTTGCCATGCAGCATCTGATGCAACAATGCCGCAGCGGTACGGCCCATGGTCTCCGTGCCCTGGATCACCGAGCTGAGCGGCACCCGCGTGAGGGTACGGGTCAGCGGGTCGTTGTCGATGCCGATCAACGCCACCTCCTCCGGCACCGCAATGCCCGCCGTCAGGCAGGCTTGCAGCAACTGCCGGGCGCGGGCATCCGTCACCGCGATAATGCCGATAGGCTTGGGCAAGCTGTGCAGCCAGGCAATCTGCTGCTCCACCGCGCTGTCCCACAACGGCGCACTGGTGCCCAGCCCGCGATACACCTCTACCTGCAAGCCATCACGCTGCATCAAGCGGCGAAAAGCTTTCTCACGCTCCTGGGCCCACCGATTGGCCTGGGCCTCGGGCAAGCTGAAACAGGCAAACCGCGTCAACCCCGCCTCCACCAGATGCTCGTAGGCCAACTTCATCAGGGCATGGTTATCGGTGGCCACATAGGGAATGCCCTTCGGGTACTTGCCCACGTCCTCATAAGACCCACCCACCGCCACCACCGGAAGCCGACTGCCGGCCAGCGCCTCGCCAATCAGCGGGTCATCGAAGTCAGCAATGATCCCATCGCCCTGCCAACGCTCGATACCGCGCAGGCGACAGAGGAAGTCCTCTTCCAGGAACAGGTCCCAGGATGCACGGGTGCTGCTCAGGTAATTGCCGATGCCGGCGATGATGCCGCGGTCGTAGATTTTGCTGCCGTTGAACAGCAAGGCGATGCGGTGAACGGGCGGTAGGGTTTTCATTGTTTTTGTCCTGGGGCCGGTCGGTGCAGATTAGGCGGGTAGGCCGGGGTTCTCAATCAATAGATGAGTGAACGGGTAGGCTTCAATTTGAGGTTTGCCTCGGCATAACCACCGAAACCCAATGATGTGTCAGGGCATGGGTGTAAAGTGCCGAGGGCTTTCAAGTTAAGAATCTCACCGCAGAACTACCTGAACTCCAGCAGAGCAACCCCGATCAACATCCAAATGAAGGCGATGATCATTGTTTTCAGATTAAGGGTAAGTCGAAGCTTTAAGTGAGGTGGGAAGTTTTCAAGATCGGTTGGGTCCAGCTCTCCATTAATGAGAGAAGCTTTTGGCCACAGTAGCATTCCCGAAATTTTACCCATCTCTAAAAGTGACCAAATCAAGCCTCGTTTTCCAAGGCTTGGCCCCCAGATATAGATATAACGGCTGTGCTTTAAGGCCTCCTTTATGGCGTCCATGTGACGATGGGTCAGGTAAAGGCTGTATGTAAGGGTCAAAGTTGCAAGCAACATTGGCCCCCCTAGAAAGGAGATCGCGATCCAGAGAGGCCAAGTGTCAATACTGCTCATGGTTGATTAACTTGGTAGAGTTTTTCTCCAATAGCTTCACCCGCCATCCCCCCGCCCGTCGTACCCACCCATGCGCCCGCTCCCACTATAGCCGCAACACAAATTACCCCGCCAACGCCTCCAGTCGCCACGCCCATTGCTATGCAAATAGAACCACTGGCAGCACCAGCCATCACTCCGCTCAAAGCCCCAAGAGAAGTAGACCCCACAAACTTTCCTACTTCCGTAAACTTGACCCTCTCGCAAGCCGCCCCAGAATCCCCGTTACACACCTGCTCAATAGCCAACAACGAAGACACTCCCCCAAGTCCAATACCGATATAACCCCCTGCCTTCATGTACTTCGTGGCACGGCTGACCGCCTCCACATGAGCGGCATACCCCGGAATCTGCCCCGGCCCACCCGCCTTGTCCCAGTGATGCACCAAGCTGCGACTGGATATACCCAGGGCCGTTTTCAACTTTGGGTGATCGCCCAAGGTGGTCTGCCCGCGCAGGCGGGTGGAGTTGAGCAGATGAGCATCCAACTGGTTCATCAATCGTTGGCGATCAGTGAAGAACTGCGGTGACCTAAGGTGCCCGTGCTGCCGATAGCTGTCCTGATGCAGGCGTTCCATGGCCTGCAGCGTATCGCGCAAGTTGTTCAGGTGCTTTTCCATCACTACCGCACTGACGCCTAGCCAGGTTGAGGTCTGCCCGACGAACCCAGCGATTTCAGCTCCATGGCGATACAGAAAGTCGGCCTCGTCGGGTGTCAGCCCATCCAGTGATGCGCTGACATGTTGTGCAGCCTGCATCAGTTGCGCTTCCTGATAGGTGCAGGAGGTGTTGTTCGGGTCGCTGAGCACGATCATCGAGCCGGCTTTGACGTGGCTCGTACTCGGGTTCAGTGCTTGAAACTTGCGCATTACAGCCGGGTCGAGCGTCGGAAAAAGTGTGGCTTCCAGCGCCTCGCGGGGGATGCTTTTGGGGACGATATAAAAACCTGGTTCCTCGCCCTGCAAACCGGTAAATGCAACGGGGGACAAATTGGTTGAGGGGGTGTACGCAGACTGGGAGTGTGCAACGGGGTTGCCGCTGGCCACTGCTTGGGACATTTCGATTGTTCTACGGGGGCCTTGTGGTGCGGTGTTTCGGCTTTCATAGGTGGCTGTAAAAACCGAGGGAATCAGCCGGGCTTTACACGGGCAGTCACTGTGGCTGTCCAGCGTGCCCGCCATCAGCTTGCCGTGACTGTTCATGTAGTAAATGCCGCCAACGATCTTATAGGTTTTGCCATCTTTTCCGCAGCTGACCCGATCTCCTTCACGGGCGTGAAGGAGGCCATATAAGTTGATGCGGCTATCACCGTCCAGCACTTTGCCGCCGCAGGTGGTTTTATCACCCAGGCCAATGAAATAACCTACGCTCATGCTACTTCCTTACATTCATGTCGGATAAACCAGGGCGTTGCGCCCTGGCCAACTCATCACTCAATGGTAGGCAGGAAGTCTTCTGCCAATGGCACGCCGTGACGCTCGACAAAGAGTAACGAGTCCTGAAGTGTATTAACGATCTGGTCACCATTACTGAGGTGACTGCCTACCAATGCGAAGTCGCTATTACCTTCACCCGAGCCGGTCATGATAAGCGCCTGAGTGCCGTCGGCGTACTCCACGTAATCTCCTTTATGCGCGCCACGGACCTGCGAACCGTCAGCCAATCGAAATTCAAACTCCGATGCGGTTTTCTTGATGGTTCCACCGTTGCGGGTCTGACTGCCCTCAGTGGCGACTCGGTAAATAGCAATGGGCGGATGAGCGCTGCAATAAGCGCGTTGGTCTTTAACTAACTGCAGAGCCTGCTCATTAAAATGGGACAATTGTTGTTCCGTAAAGGGTGAACTATCTAATTGACTGAATACGTCAGACGTCAGGTCATTGGTATATAGCGAGGTGTGCGATGCGTTCATAAGTATTGCCCTTAGAGAGGTGGTCTTTGTTACCCCCAAACTTTGAAGAGGCATATCCCCACCGTAAAGTCAGACGTTTCCCTAAATCCTGTACTCCCTGCGCCGTTCTCAGCCCTTCACTCAAAATCGCACTCCCCTTTGGTGATTTTCATAATCAGCCGCCCAGGTGCCATTGCTAGTATCCAGACACCGCCCAGAACAATAAGGAAAACCCCATGCCGTACTTCCCCGGTGTCGAGAAGGTGTGCTTCGAAGGCCCTGCCAGCACCTCTGCCCTCGCGTTTCGTCACTACGACGCCAACAAACTGATCCTCGGCAAGCCCATGCGGGAGCACCTGCGCATGGCGGCCTGTTACTGGCATACCTTTGTGTGGCCGGGGGCGGATATGTTTGGGATGGGGACGTTCAAACGCCCTTGGCAACGCAGTGGCGATCCGCTGGAGGTGGCCATCGGCAAGGCCGAGGCGGCGTTTGAGTTTTTTTCCAAGCTGGGCATCGACTACTACAGCTTTCACGACACCGATGTGGCGCCCGAAGTCAGCACGCTCAAGGAGTACCGCAACCACTTTGCGCAGATGATCGACCACCTGGAGCGCCATCAGGAACAGACCGGCATCAAGCTGCTGTGGGGCACCGCCAATTGCTTCAGCAACCCGCGTTTCGCCGCCGGGGCGGCGAGCAACCCAGACCCAGAGGTGTTCGCCTTCGCTGCCGCCCAGGTGTTCAGCGCGATGAACGCCACGCTACGTCTCAAGGGCGCCAACTATGTGCTGTGGGGTGGCCGTGAAGGGTATGAAACCTTGCTCAACACCGACCTCAAGCGCGAGCGCGAACAGCTCGGGCGTTTTATGCGCATGGTGGTTGAACACAAGCACAAGATCGGCTTTACGGGTGACCTGTTGATCGAGCCCAAGCCCCAGGAGCCGACCAAACACCAATACGATTACGACAGCGCCACCGTGTTCGGCTTCCTGCATGAGTACGGCCTGGAACACGAGATCAAAGTGAACATCGAGGCCAACCACGCGACGCTGGCCGGGCACAGCTTTCATCATGAGATCGCCACCGCCGTGTCGTTGGGGATCTTCGGCAGTATCGACGCCAACCGCGGCGACCCGCAGAACGGCTGGGACACCGACCAGTTCCCCAACAGTGTCGAGGAGATGACCCTGGCCACCTATGAAATCCTCAAGGCCGGCGGGTTCAAGAACGGCGGCTATAACTTCGATTCCAAGGTGCGCCGCCAGAGCCTCGACGAGGTGGACCTGTTCCACGGGCATGTCGCCGCCATGGATGTGCTGGCCCTGGCGTTGGAGCGTGCGGCGGCGATGGTGCAGGACGACCGCTTGCAGCAGTTCAAGGACCAACGCTATGCCGGCTGGCAGCAGCCATTGGGCCAGGCGGTGTTGGCCGGTGAGTTCAGCCTGGAGTCATTGGCTGAACATGCCTTTGCCAACGAACTGGACCCACAGGCGGTGAGTGGGCGCCAGGAGATGCTTGAAGGCGTGGTGAATCGGTTTATCTACACCTGACTGTGGCCAGAGATTGCTCCCGCTGGGGCGCGAAGCGGCCCCAAAAAATGGGAGTGCTACGCACTCCAGCAGGAGCAAGCTCCCTCGCCACAAAGAGGATCTTCACCTAGTGTCTTTCCAACAACAATAAAAGGACGCACCACCATGAAGTCATTCAAACCTGCCCTGCTCGCCGCAGCCCTGGCGCTGCTCGCCCTGCCGGTAATGGCGGATTCTGCGCACCCGAAAATCGGTTTTTCCATCGACGACCTGCGCCTGGAGCGCTGGTCCCGCGACCGTGATTACTTTGTCGCCGCCGCGGAAAAGCTCGACGCCAAGGTGTTCGTGCAGTCTGCCGATGCCAACGAACAGAAGCAGATTGCCCAGATCGAAAACCTCATCTCCCGGGGCGTCGATGTGATCGTGATTGTGCCGTTCAACGCCACGGTGCTGACCAACGCGGTGGCCGAAGCCAAGAAGGCCGGGATCAAGGTGGTGTCCTATGATCGCCTGATCCTCAACGCCGACATCGACGCCTACATTTCCTTCGATAATGAAAAAGTCGGCGAAATGCAGGCCAGCGGCGTGTTGCAAGCGGCGCCCAAGGGCAATTACTTCCTGCTCGGCGGCGCACCGACGGACAACAACGCCAAGGTGCTGCGCGAAGGCCAGATGAAGGTGCTGCAACCAGCCATCGACAAAGGCGATATCAAGATCGTCGGCCAGCAATGGGTCAAGGAATGGAACCCCACCGAAGCCTTGAGCATTGTCGAAAACGCCCTGACCCGTAACGACAACAAGATCGACGCTATTGTCGCCTCCAACGACGCCACCGCCGGCGGTGCAATCCAGGCCCTGGCCGCGCAGAAGCTGGCGGGCAAGGTGCCGATCTCCGGCCAGGACGCTGACCTTGCGGCAATCAAGCGCGTGATCGATGGCACCCAGACCATGACCGTGTACAAACCGCTCAAGCTGATCGCCACCGAAGCGGCCAAGCTTTCGGTTCAGCTGGCACGCAGCGAACAGCCGACCTACAGCTCGCAATACGACAATGGCAGTAAAAAGGTCGACACCATCCTGCTCACCCCGACGCCGTTGACCAAAGCCAATATCGACCTGTTGGAAAAGGATGGTTTCTACACCAAAGAGCAGATCGCCGGGCAATGACCGTGGCCGCCGATTACCTGCTGCAAATGAACGGCATCGTCAAAAGCTTTGGCGGTGTCAACGCCCTCAACGGTATCGATATCAAGGTCAAGCCTGGGGAATGCGTGGGCCTGTGCGGTGAAAATGGTGCGGGTAAATCCACCTTGATGAAGGTGCTATCGGCGGTGTACCCGCACGGCACCTGGGCGGGGGAAATCCTCTGGGATGGGCAGCCGCTCAAGGCCCAGTCCATCCGCGAAACCGAGGCGGCCGGCATTGTCATCATTCACCAGGAACTGACCCTGGTGCCCGACCTGTCGGTGGCCGAGAACATTTTCATGGGCCACGAGCTGACCCTGCCCGCTGGGCGCATGAACTACCCGGCGATGCTGCACCGCGCCGAAGTCTTGATGCGCGAACTCAAGGTGCCAGACATGAATGTGGCGCTGCCGGTGTCGCAGTACGGCGGCGGCTACCAGCAACTGGTGGAGATCGCCAAGGCCCTGAACAAACAGGCACGCCTGTTGATCCTTGACGAGCCTTCCTCGGCCTTGACCCGTGGCGAAATCGAGGTGTTGCTGGAGATTATCAAGGGCCTGAAGGCCAAGGGCGTGGCCTGCGTGTACATCTCCCACAAGCTCGATGAAGTGGCAGCAGTGTGCGACACCATTGCGGTGATTCGCGACGGCAAGCACATCGCAACCACTGCCATGGCAGACATGGACATCCCCCGGATCATCACGCAGATGGTCGGCCGCGAAATGAGCAACCTCTACCCCACCGAACCCCATGAAGTGGGCGAGGTGATCTTCGAAGCGCGTAACGTCACCTGCTACGACGTCGACAACCCCAAGCGCAAGCGCGTCGACGACATCTCCTTCGTGCTCAGGCGCGGTGAAATCCTTGGCATCGCCGGCTTGGTGGGCGCCGGGCGCACGGAGTTGGTGTCGGCGCTGTTCGGCGCTTACCCCGGCCGCTATAGCGCCGAAGTATGGCTGGACGGCCAGGTGATCGATACGCGCACGCCGCTCAAGTCGATCCGCGCCGGGCTGTGCATGGTCCCAGAAGACCGCAAGCGCCAAGGCATCATCCCCGACCTGGGGGTAGGCCAGAACATTACCCTGGCGGTGCTCGACACCTACGCGCACATGACCCGCATCGACGCTGAGGCCGAACTGGGCAGCATCGACCAGCAGATCGCCCGCATGCACCTCAAGACCGCCAGCCCGTCGCTGCCGATCACCAGCCTCTCAGGCGGCAACCAACAAAAGGCCGTGCTGGCGAAAATGCTGATGACCCAGCCCAAGGTGCTGATCCTCGACGAACCCACACGCGGGGTGGACGTGGGCGCCAAGTACGAGATCTACAAACTGATGGGCGCGCTGGCGGCCGAAGGCGTGTCGATCATCATGGTCTCCTCGGAACTGGCCGAAGTGCTCGGCGTGTCCAACCGCGTGCTGGTGATTGGCGACGGCCAGTTGCGAGGGGATTTCATCAATGACGGGCTCACCCAGGAACAGGTGCTCGCCGCCGCGCTCAGCCATAACCCTAATGATCGGAAGACCGCGTAGATGAACCAGGTCAAACATCTTTTCACCCGCTACAAAATGCTCGCGCTGGTGATCGCCGTCGCGTTCATCTGGTTGTTTTTCAGTTGGCAGACCGAGGGCGGTTTTCTCACCCCGCGCAACCTCTCCAACCTGCTGCGGCAGATGTCGATCACCGGGATATTGGCGTGCGGCATGGTGCTGGTGATTATCAGCGGCGAGATCGACTTGTCGGTGGGCTCGTTGCTCGGGCTGTTGGGCGGGCTGGCGGCGATTCTGGATGTGGTCTATCACGTGCCGCTATTGGCCAACCTGAGCCTGGTGGCGCTGTGCGGCTTGATGATCGGCCTGGCCAACGGCTACATGACCGCTTACCTGCGCATCCCCTCGTTCATCGTCGGCCTGGGCGGGATGTTGGCGTTTCGCGGGATTCTGCTGGGGATTACCGGCGGCACCACCATTGCGCCGGTGTCGCCGTCGCTGGTGTATGTGGGCCAGGGGTATTTGCCCCACAGCGTGGGCGCGGGGCTTGGCGTACTGCTGTTCGCACTGACGCTGTTCCTCACCTGGAAGCAGCGGCGCAACCGCGCACTGCATGGCTTGGCCGCGCACGCTTTGGTGCGCGACGTGTTACGCGTGGTATTGATCGGCGCGGTGCTCGCCGGGTTCGTCACCACCCTCAACAGCTACGACGGTATCCCCGTGCCGGTTCTGCTGTTGCTGGTGCTGCTCGGCGTATTCAGCTACGTCACCAGCCAGACCGTATTCGGCCGCCGCGTGTATGCGGTAGGCAGCAATATGGAAGCCACACGCCTATCCGGCATCAACGTGCAAGCGGTGAAACTGTGGATCTTCGGCATCATGGGGGTGATGTGCGCGCTGGCCGGCCTGGTCAACACCGCCCGCCTTGCTGCGGGTTCACCCTCGGCGGGCAACATGGGTGAACTCGATGCCATCGCGGCCTGTTTTATCGGCGGCACGTCGATGCGCGGCGGCTCGGGCACCGTCTATGGCGCGTTGCTTGGCGCGTTGGTGATTACAAGTTTGGACAACGGCATGTCGATGCTCGATGTGGACAGCTACTGGCAGATGATTGTGAAGGGCAGCATTCTGGTGCTGGCGGTGTGGGTGGATGTGAGTACGCGCTCGGGCAGGCGATAACTCGTCCGCCAGAACACCACCGATCACCTGTGGGAGCTGGCTTGCCTGCGATGGCGGCGGGTCAGCCACCTGATGGACCGACTGACACACCGCTATCGCAGGCAAGCCAGCTCCCACATTTGATCTTCATGGCTCCCCCCACATTGATCTCATTTTTACCTCAGGTTATTGCGGATAAAAACTAAAAGTCCATAATGGACAAATTAGTTTATCCGGAGAACCCCATGTCCACGACGCCCCTCGTCATCGACCAGGCCCAGGCCCGTACTTTATTGGCTCAAGTCGATGTACCCGCGATCCTGCGCAAACTGTTCCGCGACCTCGCCGCAGGGCAAGCGGTGCAGCCGGCGCAACAGCTGGTGGAATTTCCCCAAGGCGCCGGGGATTTCATCAACTACCTGGGCGTACTGGCCGGAGACGGCGTGTACGGGGTCAAGACCTCCCCCTATATCGTGCGTGATCAGGGCCCTTTGGTGACGGCCTGGACCCTGTTGATGTCGATGCACAGCGGCCAGCCGTTGCTGTTGTGCGATGCCGCTGAATTGACCACTGCACGCACCGCCGCCGCCACGGCTTTGGCAGTGGATGCGCTGGCGCCCGCGGCGGCGCAACGCCTGGCGATCATCGGCAGCGGCAAGGTCGCCCAGGCCCACCTGCGTTATGTGCAGAACCTGCGCGACTGGCAGCAAATCCGCCTGTACTCGCCAAGCCTGGGCAGCGCCAGCGCCGAAACGCGTGCGCAGTTGGCTAGCCTGGACCCGCGCCTGAGCCTCGTCGCAAGTTGTGAGGCCGCCCTGGAAGGCGCGGATGTGATCCTGCTGTGCACTTCGTCCGCCGGGCCGGTCATCGACCCCTCGCGCCTGAGTAAACCCGCGCTGATTACCTCCATCAGCACCAACGCGCCACGTGCCCATGAAGTACCGCCACATTGCCTCAACCAGATGCACGTATTCTGCGACTACCGCCAGACCACCCCAGGTTCAGCCGGTGAGATGCTGATCGCCAGCGAGCAGCACGGCTGGGACAAACGCACAATTGTCGGGGACCTGCCCGAGTTGTTCAGCGACATGGCCCAGCGCCCCGACTACGATCGTCACGTCTTTTTCCGCTCCATCGGCCTGGGCCTGGAAGACATCGCCCTGGCCAATGCCCTGTACCAACGGCAGCGCTAATCAGGAGATTGTTATGCATCAGGCAGACTTCATCATCATCGGCGGCGGCATTGCCGGCGCGTCCACCGGGTTCTGGTTGTCGCAGCACGGCAAGGTCCTGGTGCTGGAGCGTGAAAACCATCCGGCCTATCACTCCACCGGGCGTTCGGCAGCGCTCTACACCGCCGCGTACGGCACCCCGCAAGTACGCGCGCTGACCTTGGCCAGCCGGGCCTTCTTCGACCAGCCACCTGCAGGCTTTTGCGAACACCCCCTGCTGACGCCCCGGGGCGAAATGACCGTGGATTTCAACGGCGACCCGGCCGAACTCGACAGCCAGTACCTGAGCGCCAAGGCCACCGTGGCGCAGGTGCAGCGCCTGACGGTCGATGAAGCCTGTGCACGCTTGCCAATCCTGCGCCGTGAAAAAGTCCACGGGGCAATCTACGACCCTACCGCCTGCGACATCGACACCGACGCCCTGCATCAAGGCTACCTGCGCGGTATCCGCCGCAACCAGGGCGAAGTGCGCACCGACAGCCATGTGCTGGGCTTGAGCCGCGACGCCGACGGCCTGTGGCAGGTGCGCACCCAGGATGCGACCTTCACCGCGCCGGTCATCATCAACGCCGCCGGTGCCTGGGCCGACCATATCGGCGGGCTGGCGGGCGCGGCGTCCATCGGCTTGCAGCCCAAGCGCCGCTCGGCCTTCGTCTTCGCTGGCCCCGAGGGCATGGACAGCCACGACTGGCCGATGCTGGTGGCCCTCGACGAAGCGTTCTACATGAAACCGGATGCCGGCATGTTCCTCGGCTCGCCGGCCAACGCCGACCCGGTAGAACCCCAGGACGTGCAACCCGAAGAGCTGGATATTGCCATGGGCATTTACCAGATCGAGGAAGCCACCACCCTGACCATCCGCCGGCCGACGCGGACCTGGGCCGGGCTGCGCAGTTTTGTGCAGGACGGTGATTTGCTGTCGGGCTTTGACCCGCAAGTACCGGGGCTGTTTTGGGTGGCAGCGCAAGGCGGCTATGGTATCCAGACCTCACCCGCCATGGGCCAGGCAAGCGCCGCCCTGGTGCGCGGCGAACCGCTGCCGGAGGCACTGACCCGGTTCGGCCTGGACGCTGGTATGCTCTCCCCGGTCCGCCTGGAGCCCCATTGATGAACACCGCTGAACAAGACAAGGTCATGCAGAACTTCCGCGCGATTGCCGATGCAATCGCCACGTTGTTCTTTCCCCATGCAGAAGTGGTGCTGCATGACCTGCGCACGCAAACCGTGGATTACATCGCCAATAACCTGTCCAAACGCAGCCTGGGTGACGACTCGTCCCTGGAGGACATGCTCGACGGCGACGTCAGCGAGGTGAATATCGGCCCTTACGAAAAGCTCAACTGGGACGGCCAGAAAATCCGCAGCCTGAGTACCGTGCTGCACGACCACAAAGGTCACCGGCTGGCTGTGTTGTGCATCAACCTGAATATTTCAATGTTCGAAACGGCCAAGGCGGCGCTGGATTTATTCCTGTCGCCAAGCAAGCTGATCGCACAGCCGGACGCGCTGTTTCGCGATGACTGGCAGGAACGCATCAACACCTTCCTGCATGCCTGGCTGCGCGAGCGGCAGTTGAGCCTGAACCTGTTGACCCGCGACCACAAACGCGAACTGGTGCTGGCGCTGCATGCTGAGGGAGCCTTCAAGGGCAAGAGCGCCTCCAACTATGTGGCCAATGTGCTGGGCATGGGGCGGGCGACGGTCTACAAGCATTTGAAGGAATTGAAGGCTTGAACCCTTTCTGACCACAGCGCCGATCCCCTGTGGGAGCTGTCGAGCTTTAGCGAGGCTGCGAAGGGGCCGGCAAGGTCAACATTTTCATCGCCTGACCCACCGCTTTCGCAGCCTCGCTAAAGCTCGACAGCTCCCACATTCACCGCGTATTTCCTTGGGTCAGTCGCCGTAGATATCGGCCTTGAAGTACTGCTGTGAAATCTTCTGGTATTCGCCGCTGGCGCGAATGCCGTCGATGGCCGCATTCAATTCGCTGACCAACTCGCCATTGCCCTTGCGTACTGCGATGCCGGCCCCCTCACCCACGTATTTCGGGTCTTTGAGCTCCGGGCCGACAAAGGCATAACCCTGCCCGCGCGGCATCGACAGGAAGTCGCTCAGGGGAATGGTGTCGGCAAAGATCGCATCCAGGCGCCCCGCTGCCAGGTCCATGTAGATTTCTTCGTTATTGCTGTAGCGCTTGACGTTGATGCCCTTGGGCTCGAACACCTCGGTGGCATACCGGTCGGTAGTCGTGGCGCGCTGTACACCGACGTTCTTGCCCTTGAGGCTGGCGTACTGGTCATCCACCACGGCGCCGTCCTTCATCACCAGACGCGACGAGGTGAAGTAGTACTTGTGGGTGAAATCCACCGACTTCTTGCGGTCTTCGTTGATGGTCATGGACGACAACGCCATGTCGATCTTCTTGACCTTGAGGGACGGAATCAGCCCGTCGAACTCCCCTTCGATCCACACGCACTTGACCTTCATTTGCGCACACAGGGCGTTGCCAATGTCGTAGTCGAAACCCACGATCTTGCCGTCACCGGTTTTGGAGGCGAACGGTGGGTAAGCGGCCTCAATGCCAATGCGCAGGGTTTTCTCGGCGGCCAGCAGGTGGCTGGCGGCAAACAGGCTCAGGGCCAGGACGGGAAGGAGATGGCGTTTCTTCATGGAGGGGTTCTCGCAAGTTGTTGTTGGTTTGGCAAGAATGTCAAAACGAAAGATCATACATACTACAAAATCTATATTGGACTTTATCGTACTTTAAATCAACAGGACGTTGGACACGCAGAGCAGCCGACTCTCGCAAGCCATGCGCATATACCACTCGTCGCGACTGTCAATATTGACAGGTAGACGCTGCGCGCCCTCTCCTATCTGATTGGCTTGGTGATGAACCTTAAGTCAGTTCGAATTGGATGATTAAATCATGAGCGATACGCCGTTAACTGAAATCGACATGCCTGGCGGCGGATACCCAATGACCGCAGGTTCCGCAAGGACCATCAGCTACTTGCTGCTTGAACAGCAGCAGTTTCAAGGAAGAGAAAATGCTACCGCCCGGCTTTATAACAACCGGCGCCAGGTTTCCGAATTTTTGATTACGCTGGAGGCGCGAGATGAACATGGACAAGTGACCGTCGTACCCGATGGAACAACGGTCGAAATCATTCCGTTCATCGCCCTGCGAGGTCACTGGCCTGCAAAAACTGGCCCGCATGAAAAAGGCTATTTACCGTTTGATGAGAGTTTCACTGTTCAAGAAATTGACTCATCACCCCCTCCGCAATCGTACAGACCGGAAAGCGTGGCGCCCAGTCAGTTCTTGCCTGCGCCAACACCGGAACCGCTCACTCTTTACTCTCCGGACGGTACACAAACCCAACGAAAAGTATTTAAACGATACTTGACCAATGACGCAAACCCCGGGGGCATGGTAGACCGATTCGCCGTACGTGTCCGTTTACCTGGCACGAGCGTTGATTACACCAGCCGTAACGAGGATGTGCCTTATGGCGGCGCCGGGCAGAATGGTCGTTTCTACAGTTCCGTCTATCTTAGGTCAGTAACGCAGAACTATTACACTGCGGGAAATGGCGGCCTGGTAGAAACAGTCGAACAAGTGCGTTATCACAGCCAGTATTGGTATACCTACAACCATTACATCGGATTTAACTTGCCCGGCACCGCAAGGGCCATTGCGATTAAACACGTTGAACATGACGATGAATGGTTTATTTGGAACATATACGATCTCCGTCATGGTTCTGGAAAGGCCTACTTCTCCCTCCTGGTCGGCGTCCGCGAACCCGACAAGCCGAACTTTCTCTGGTATACCTACCCTTCGAACTGGAATGACCAAGCTGGTCAATGGCTGAGAGAAAATGGTTACTTCAAGCCAAGCACCGATAGGTTGGTATTCGTGGTTTCAGGCGTGGTGCCAACAAGTAACAGCCTTGTCAGAAATTCTTCTAAAGAATTTACCACTTTTGACGCTTTTGGTAACTCGCAACGATTTAAATCAAGTGTGGCGTTATTAGATCCAGAAAATGACAGCACGAGATACAGTCTTCGCATAGAGGAAGCGCCGGTCAATATCTTTCAGGACTCCTTCGAAATGTGAATACCACGTCATTTCAGGAGCCGATACGCTCACGGTGAATAGCATGACTAAACAAACCCTCCGCGCCTCCAATAATTGGCTGAGCCGATTCGAAATAAGTTTGACCAGTTTGTCGGCGCTGCTCTATCCCAACGCCCGTCAACAAGTATTGGTGACATTGATCATTGCTCCCAGAACAGGCCAGACCATTTCTGACGATGAATTAGAGAGCGTGTGTATTACCACGCGTAAAAACGAACTCTTCCCAATATTACCCGGAGGTGACGACGGCAGTGAATGGTTCTATTCCCAAACGAAAAATCAGTACCTGCCTTATCCAGCGAGCGCTGTCAGCCCACCGCTTACTCAAAAAGAGCCTGAGAATGTCAATTTCTTTCAAAAAGATTTTTATATCCTGAGCCGTGCTCCCACGGGGGCATCGGTCCGATTGTATGCACAAATCACCCAGCACACCGCGCAAGGGCCTGTTACTTACAACACCGCAATAGATGCCACGTTCAAATCGTATGTCGACCTTAGAACGGCAGAAATTCCGCACTTTAGTATCCCTGACAACTACACGTTCAATCGAGACTTGGTCGCGGGCAACCCCAACAGCGATTTATTCACCTGGGAGTACCAACTCGCTGGAAAGAATGTGCAGATGCCCGTGGTCGAATTACTCTCGGTAACAGGTATGAGCCCCATGGGAATGATTCAATGGGTTGACCGCGACAACACGGTCACGCGGGCCTCCCATGTCGGATACGCCGCACCGGGCGAGCCCAACGTCAATTACAACACAGCGATTAACCTCGGCTCGGAGTTTTCCCCTGCCACTACGGTTGCGCGTCCAAGAAGAGGCCATGTGACTGTGGTGCTGCAGGGCGGCAACAATATTCCCTACCACAGTGAAAGTGCGATCAATCAAGGCGGCCCTTGTCAGCTGCGCGCCATCGACACGTACGGCAATGAGCACCTATTGAATATTGCATTCAAAGACCGAACGCCGACTGGCCGCTTGGAGTTGGTGTTGTTGTGATTTTCCCTCGCAGGTCTCCTCTCATCATCAGGAGTTTCGGGCATGGACAGCGCTTCTTCAATCCGCTTGAAAACAGGCGGTCTTTACACACAGGCCGGTAATTTCCTGAGTCACGTCAGCAACGGCGTCGATGCTCGCACCGGCCAGCTCACTCTCCACATCGCCCTGCCGGAACTTCAGGCCAATCATCAGTCCGGCCCTTCCGTGTCGTTCAGGTTGCTGTTCAGTCCACTGTCGTCCCACACAGATTTTGGATTCGGGCGTGGCTGGATGCTGGCAATGTCTGAACTGGACTTGCCCGCCGGGCGTTTGCAGTTGACGACGGGAGAAAGCTTCAGCCTCGATCGTCAAGCGACGACATTCGTCGACCAAGGTCGATTGGTATTCATCGACCAGAAGCTATTGAATTTCCGCGTGATTCAGGAAGGACCGGACGGCCGCCGCTTTCGCGTCGAGTACAAAGATGGCGAAACCCAGTGGCTGGTCGTTCAGGGCGACAGCGGCTTGGCCCTGCCCCAGGAAATACGCTCTGCTGAAGGGCGCCAGGTATTTCTGGACTGGTTGCCCCATGGCAGTGGGCGTTATGTCCTCGCTGAAATTCGCGATGAACAGCGCGCGGTGCTGCGAGTTGTTCGGGACACCATCGACGAGTTCCAGATTCAACTTTTTCCAGACGATGCCGCCAAAAGTGTCTACAGGCTACACCTGAGCGGCGACCAACTCAGCACACTGATCCTGCCGGACAACGACAGCCGCTGGACCTTCAGTTATGACGAGCACGACGGATTGCTGTTTCCCGTCAGACTGACTGGCCCCTTGGGCAGCGAGGATGAGGTGTGGTATGCCACCGGTACCGAGGGCCACCAACTTCCACCCGGCGCGCCTTTATCCTCGCTGCCCCGTGTGACAGCGCATCGGCATGATCCTGGGGCGGGTCAACCTGCGAACTCGCGAACCTATACATGGGTGGGCAGCACCAACTTCCTCGGCAACGGCGCCGACCTGCCAGGAGGCTGGCGGGATGGAGAAGACAATCTCTATCGCACCGAGTCGTATAGCTATACATGCCTGGAGACGTTGCACAGCGATACCGGGCTAGTGCTGTCAGAAACCGAGCGGACCTGGAACCGATTCCATCTGCTGACACGAGAGCGTGTGCAGCGCAACGGCAAGACAGTGACGACAACCACCGACTATGGTGAGGACCCGACGCTGGGCTGGGAGGCTCAGCCAGCCTGGTGTCAGCTACCCACTCAAGTCACCAAGCGCTACGAAGACGCGCAAGATGCGCGCGAAGAGACCTCTCAAACAGCCTACGACAATTACGGTAATACCCTTGAACAGCGCCATGCCGATGGCCGAGTGGAGCAGTGGGTTTATTACCCGTTGGGCGGCACGCAGGATGTTGCCGACACGGAAATGTTTGTCCGCTGGATACAACACCATATCGTGACGCCCGCATCCGTAAACTCTGGCGGAACGGGCGGCGCGCCGATAACGCAAACGCACTACCGATATGAACACCTGCCGCGACGCCAATCGGATGATCACTTGCAGTGGGTCGTCGTGTCGGAAGAGGCGTTTAGCGTCACCGCAGATGGCCTGGTTCTGATCGGTCACACCACCCAGTGTTATGACACCGTCGTCGACAGTCCTTTCTTCGCCCAGGTGACTCAATCACAGACGCAGAATCAAGGATTCATCACCACCACCGATTACCACCGGACTCTGACCGCCACCGCACTGACGACCCACATTAGAGTTACCGGCCATGACGGTAGCTACACATCAACCGAACACGTCACCCGGGACAGTCTTTTGGGGTTGACGCTAAGCAATCGCGAAGAGGGTTTGGAAACCCTTTATGAATATGACGCCCTGGGTCGTGTCATTCGCAGCACGGTAGCACCCGGCACTGAATTCGAAGCCAGCGCCACGTGTCGCTATGTGCTCGCGGGCCGCTATCGTCAACGCGCCGTCATGGCAGAAGAAACCGATCTGGCAGGCCAGCAAAGACGTATCTATCTCGATGGCGCCGGGCGCCGAGTGCGCGAGGAGCGGCGTGACGACCTGATCACCGGCCAGGTCTTTCGGGAAACCTGGCGCGGCGTTTATAACGTCGAAGGACAGTTGTTACAAGAGACCACTCAGGACTGGTTTGCCGGAAGGGAACAGTCGTTGAGTCTCACCACCAGTTATGAGTTCGATGACTGGGGCCAAATGAGCACGATCAGATACCCGGACGGCACGCTCGAGCACACTCAAGCCAACCCCATCACACTGACAAGCGACATTTGGCGAGAAAGCCGGGACGGCCTGGTGACTGCGAAAACCCGGATAGTACGCGGCAGTGCCGGCGAGGTGCTCAGCATGACGTCGCTTGCTCGCAACGATGAAATACTGCGCAGTGAAACCTGGACCCATGACGGGCTTCATCGTCCCTTGTCCCATACGGTCAACGTACCGGGCGAGACCAGTGTGCAGACGCAGACGCACTACGATGTATATGGACGTATTACCCGCCGTCGGTTGGAAGACGGCAGCGAGGTTGAGTGGGCATTCGCCCCGCATAGCGATGCGGATCATCCGGTTAGCGTTACGTTGAAACCCATCGGCCTTACACCCTTGCCGCTAGGCAAGCAGACCTTTGATGGCATCGGTCGTCCAGTCAGCCGCACCATCGGTAGCCGGAAGGAATGTCTCAACTATAACGAGGGTCAGAAGCTGCCCGCCTCTCGAACCAGCAGCAGTGGTCGTTCCATGGCATATGCCTATGAACCGATGCTTGAAAATCAATTGACCCGACTGTCGCCCGGCGATAGTCAGGACAGCACTTTTCAATACGACTTCAAGTCCGGCCAGATAACACAAGCACACAGCCCCTTCGGCACATTGACTTGGCAGTACTCCAATAACGGGCGCTTATTGTCCGAACAGTTGTGCCTGGACGGTCAAGTGCATAGCACGGATTGGACGCACTCATTGGAGGGACGGCACGTGTCGTTTACGGATTCCAACGGCGCAGAACACCAAACGTTCTATGACGTTTACGGCCGTCCGGAGCGCCAGGTGCTGGGAGCTGTTGAACTGCAAATTACCTACGACACATTCGGCCGCGTCAGCCAATACATCACACAAGGCCCTACCCAGTCTCTCAAACAGACCCTCCACTATGATGAGTTTGAGCGGGAAGTTTCACGTACCTGGGTCGGCGATAACCATCGTCAACTGACCCAGACTTTGACGTGGACAGGGCGCGACCAACTGGCGAGCCGCCGTTGGCAGGAAGAAAACCACCTGCTGAGCGAAGAGATATTTCAATATGACGCGCGTGCAAGGCTGGTAGAAGTATCGGTGACTGGCCCTGAGGGCCCCGAAGACCCGCGCACCGGCCAGCCTATCAGCCAGCAAACGTTCACGTTTAACGCCCTGGACGGCTACGAACAAGTCACCACGACCTATACGGACGGCAATTGCGATGTCATGGTGTTTACCTACGACTGCGCCGCCCCCGACCGCCCCATTACCATCACACATACCTACCCTGCCCCCCAGACACTGACGTTGGAGTACGACGCCGATGGGCGTCTGGTACGCGACGGTCTTGGCCGCGAGCTGCAATGGGACGCAGAGGGGCGACTCAGCGCAGTGATCAGCGGCAACGGTCAATACGATTATCAATACGACCCGCTGGGCAGAGTCACGCAAACTACACAGGACGGGGTTAAGACGCTCTGGTTCTATCAGGGTGATCGGCTGATCAGTACACGCGGCTCCCGGTCGGACGACGCATTATCGTTACTACGCGACGACACCTTCGTGTTTGCCCAGAATACGATGGCCCAGGCTGTACGCGAGGTCTTGCTGACAGGTTGCGATGGTCAAGGCACGGTTCAGGTTGAAAGCGATCAGCAGATCCGCCGCGTGCGCTACACCGCCCATGGGGCGGACACGGGCAGCGGAAAAAGCCGGCTAGGCTACGCCGGAGAGCCCCGTGGACTGGTAGAAGGTGGCTATTTGCTGGGCAGCTATCGACCCTACGACCCTCACCTTATGATGTTCTTGGCACCCGACAATGAAAGTCCATTCGGTAGGGGTGGACTCAACCGTTACGCCTATTGCGCCGGTGACCCGCTCAACCGAGTCGACCCGGATGGGCATAGCTTCTGGAAATGGTTCTTGGCTGGCGCAGGGTTATTGATAGGCGTCCTAGCGACGGCCGCCTCATTCGGAACAGCGGCGTCCGCCGTTGTCGGGGTAATGGCGGGTGGGCTGGCGGCACTCACGACAAGTGGCGCATTGGCGGTAACGTCAGTGGCACTGGGAGTGGTAGCGACCACCACCGGTGTCGCTTCGTTTCTACTGGAGGCTTCGGGTAATTCCGAAGCCGCGTCCATACTGGGTGTACTGTCCTTTGCCACAGGAATAGCCTCAGGCGTCACCGCATTGGCGCCTCTCGCCTCGAAAGCCGCAGCGAAACTGGGTCAATTTGTGGGTCGTTGGCAGCAAAACCTGCAGTCAGCAGGAGGGGTACCCAGGTTGGAAGTGCAAGGAGGAGCGCTGAGGGGCGGACCGAATGCTACCTTGAGCGGCATGCCGGAACACGTGCTGGAAAATATTTTCAATCAATTGCCCGGCAGAGCCTTGGCCAACTTGTCTGCTACTTCACGCCAAATGAATCAGGCAGTGCTCACTCACTCTCGCCCTGCACTACACGCCTTACCGGTATTACCAGAACGGGCTCCCAGCTATATCAGTGCGGTGAGGCGAATCTGGGCCGGGAACGAGCCCGGTGTTTTACCATCAAGTCTTCGTCGGCAGGGCATCAATCCTCGAGCTGTCCGCCAGGCAGTTGCGCCTACCCCTGATGAAATCAGAAACGGGTACCTTTCTACGGAACAGATTCGTGACATGCTTTACTTAGATCTTCTTGACAGACGAAATTCGTGGTACTTGATCGAGCGTACCGCACGCCAGCAATCAGGAGGGCGACGTTACAGCCTATGACGAATGGTAAGGCTAGGCTGTAACATCTTGCCTGCTTGTGCAAGGAGCGCCCGGAAACGGGCGCCAAGGTAAATTTCAATAATTTGGCTGTACCGATTATCTCGATACCGGCATCGCAAACTCCGCGCCCTGCTCGATGCTCTCCGACCAGCGCTGCATGATCGACTTCTGCTTGGTGTAAAAACGTACACCCTCGGTGCCGTAGGCATGCATGTCGCCGAACAGGCTCTTCTTCCAGCCACCAAATCCGTGCCAGGCCATAGGCACCGGGATCGGCACGTTGATACCGACCATGCCCACTTCGATGCGCCGCGCAAACTCACGAGCAATGTTGCCATCGCGGGTGAAGCAGCTGACGCCGTTGCCGAACTCGTGATCGTTGACCAGCTTCACTGCCTCGGCAAAATCGTTGACCCGTACACAGGCCAGCACCGGACCGAAGATCTCTTCGCGGTAGATGCTCATGTCCTGGGTCACGTGGTCGAACAAGGTCGCGCCGAGCCAGAAGCCGTTTTCCAGGCCGGGCTCGGTGGGCACGTAGTCACGGCCATCGAGCAGCAACTGCGCGCCGGCTTGTACACCCTGCTCAATGTAGCCACTGATGCGTTCCAGCGCGGCCCGCGACACGATCGGGCCCATCTCGGCTTTGAGATCGCGACCATCGGTGATGCGCAGCAGCTTGGCGCGTTCGGTCAAGGCGGCGATGACTTTGTCACCCACGTCGCCTACCAGCACCGCCACCGAGATCGCCATGCAGCGCTCGCCGGCACTGCCGTAGGCGGCGCCCATCAGCGCGTCCACGGTGCGTTCGATATCGGCGTCGGGCATCACCACCATATGGTTTTTCGCCCCGCCCAGGCCTTGCACGCGCTTGCCGTTGCGGGCGCCGCTCTCGTAGATGTACTGGGCAATCGGCGTGGAGCCGACGAAGCTCACGGCCTTGACGTCCGGGTGTTCGATCAGCGCGTCCACCGACTCTTTATCACCCTGCACCACGTTGAACACACCTTTGGGCAGGCCGGCTTCATGCAGCAACTCGGCCATGAACAGCGACGCGCTTGGGTCAGTCGGGCTGGGCTTGAGAATGAAGGTGTTACCCGCCGCAATGGCGATGGGGTACATCCACATCGGTACCATCACCGGGAAGTTGAACGGCGTCACGCCGGCGACCACGCCCAACGGCTGGCGCATCGTCCAGTTGTCCATGCCACGGGATACCTGGTCGGAGTGTTCGCCCTTGAGCAGGTTGGGAATGCCGCAGGCAAATTCGAGAATGTCGATGCCACGGTCGACTTCGCCCTGGGCATCGGTGAACACCTTGCCGTGCTCGGCGACGATGATGCGCGCCAGGTCGTCCTTGCGTTCGCGCAGCAGATGCAGGTACTCGAACAACACGCGGGCGCGACGGATCGGCGGGGTGTCGGCCCAACCGGCAAACGCGGCCTGGGCGGCGGCGACGGCTTCGGCCACGGTCTGGCGGCTGGCCAGGGCCACACGGGCGGTGACTTCACCGGTGGCCGGGTTGTAGACGTCCTGATAACGGTCATCGCGGCTGACGCGCTGGTCGTTGATGTAGTGCTCGATGGTTGCAGTCATGGCAGTCGATCCAGGTGGGTAGCGTTGGTCCACACGATAGGCTTTCGCTTTGTTCCGAACCAGAGCAGAATCCAGAACTTATTGTCCTTATATGCGAACAATACACCCATGGAAAAGGCTGAGATCGAAGGGCTGTGGACCCACATTCACTGGCTGTCAGTGCTGGAGGAACAAGGCACCTACACCGCCGCCGCCGCGCGCCTGGGGGTGAGCAAGTCAGCGGTGAGCCAGCGCATTTCCGACTTGGAAAAGGCCACGGGCACCCGGCTGGTGACGCGCACCACCCGCAGCGTGCGGCTGACCGATGCAGGGCTGTCACTGACTCGCGAAGTACGCAGCGCCTACGCGCAGATCGCCCGCAGTTTTTCCTCGGTGCGCGACTCGGTCGGGGAAATACGCGGGCTGGTGCGCCTGACCGCCCCCGTGGCGTTCGCCCGGCAACAACTGGTGCCGCACCTGTCTGGCTTTTTGCAGCAGTACCCACAGGTGCGTATTCAACTGGACGTCTCCGATGCCTTGAGCTCATTGGCCGCCGAGGGTTACGACCTGGCGGTGCGCCACGGCTTCCAGGTGCCCGAAACCCACGTGGCATGGAAGCTGTGCGACACCACCTCGGTACTGGTCGCCACCCATGATTACCTGCAACACCACGGTGAACCCCGCGAGCCGGGCGACCTGTCGGCCCACAACTGCCTGTTTTACCCACGCGGCACCGACCAACCCGCCTGGACCTTCGAACGCGGCAGCCACCCCATCGAGCGCCTCACCGTGCCCATCGCCGGCAGCTTCGCCACCAATAACAGCGAAGCCTTGCGCGACGCCGCACTCAACCACCTGGGCATCGCCCTGCTCCCGGACTTCAGCGCCCAGGCGGCGCTGGCCGCTGGCAAAGTGGTGCAGGTCTTAAAGGACTGGACACTCAAAGGCGCGTTTGCCGATGAGATCTACTTGATACGGCCTTACTCACCCCATGTGCCCAAGTCGGTGAGTGCGTTGGTAGGCTACTTGAAAGAGAAGCTGTCGGGCGGGTTCCAATAGGTGCGAGCGCCTAATCCTGTCAAATACTTGCCTGATCCTCTGAACTTGAGGGCAATCGGATAGATAGCCCTTGCACGTTGGTCTAGAGTTCGACGATGGGCGACCTGTAGTCGCACCACTCCTATAAGAACTCTGCAGTACCAACCGATGATCAGCAGGTGAGCCAGCCATGGAATTACGTATTAACCAAAAGGCCTATCAAGTCGAGGCCGAGGCAGACACGCCGTTGTTGTGGGTGATCCGCGACAACCTGGGCCTGACCGGCACCAAGTACGGCTGTGGCCTGGCCCAGTGCGGCGCCTGTTCGGTGCTAGTGGACGGCAATGTGGTGCGCTCGTGCGTGACGCCGGTAGCCGGGGTGGTCGGTCGCGAGATCACCACCATCGAAGCCATCGAGGCCGATGAGGTAGGCAAACGCGTCGTCTCGGCCTGGGTCGAACATCAAGTAGCTCAATGCGGTTACTGCCAGTCCGGGCAGGTGATGGCGGCCACCGCGCTGCTCAAGCACACCCCCGCGCCGACCAAGACGCAGATCGACGCGGCGATGGTCAACCTCTGCCGTTGCGGCACCTACAACGCGATCCACGCCGCCATGGATGCCTTGGCCGCCGGGAAGGAGACCGCCTGATGAACACCACCGAGATCATTCCCGGCGTTACCCTGGGCGAACCGATCAACCTGTCCCGTCGCCGCTTCCTGGCCAGCACTGCCGTGGGCGCGCTGGTGATCGGTTTCGGCTTGCCGCTGGGCACCTCCCGCGTGCAAGCCGCGACCGGCGCCGCCGCTGAACGCGGCACTCAAGTGCCCGCCTTCCTGGAGATTCGCCCCGACGGCAGCGTGCGCCTGCTCAGCCCCTTCATGGAAGGCGGCCAAGGCACCCACACCGCCATGGCGCAGATCGTCGGTGAAGAGTTGGATGCCGACCCGGCCACGTTCATCGTCGAAGCGGCCCCGCCCGGTGAAGCCTACGTGGTGATGGAAAATGGCATGCGCATCACCGGCGGCAGCATGTCGGTGCGCATGAGCTACCCGACCATGCGGCGCCTCGGCGCCCTCGCCCGCGCGATGCTGATGCAAGCCGGCGCCGAGCAACTGCGCGTACCGCTCAGCGAGCTGACCACCCAACCCGGTCGCGTGGTGCACGCCGCTTCCGGTCGCTCCCTGGGCTACGGCGAATTGGCAGGTGCCGCCCTGGATATGCCGGTGCCCGACCCGGCCAGCATCACCCTGCGCGACCCGAGCCAGTTCCGCTGGATCGGCAAGCCGGTCAAGCGCCTGGATGCCTATGACAAATCCACCGGCAAGGCGCAGTACACCATCGACCTGAAAATCGACGGCATGCTCCATGCCGCCGTCCAGCATGCGCCACGCCTGGGCATGACCGTGGGCAGCCTGCGCAACCAGGCGCAGGTGCAAGCCATGAAAGGCGTGCATTCGGTTCACACCCTGCCCGGCGCCGTAGCTGTGGTAGCTGAACGTTGGTGGCATGCCAAGCGGGCCGTCGAAGCCATCCAGGTGGAGTGGCTTGAAGCCGCCGCCGACTCCACCGTGCGGGCGATGCCAGCGGATTTCTCCAGCGACAAGTACCGCGACTTCCTCGCCGCCCAGCAAGGCCCGGCCCGCGATGACGAAAACGAAGGCGATGTGGCCGGCGCACTGGCCAGCGCCAAGACCCGCGTCGAAGCCACCTACCACAACCAGTACCTCAACCATGCCCAGCTGGAACCGCCTTCAGCCTTGGCACGCTTTAACCCCGACGGCACGCTGGAGGTGTGGCTGCCTAACCAGGCGCCGGATATGTTCCGTGCCGACATTGCCAAGCGCACCGGTCTGAGCATTGAGCAAATCACCCTGCACTCGCCGCTGCTGGGCGGTTTTTTCGGCCGGCATTTCCTGTATGACTCTGCCAACCCTTACCCGCAAGCCATTGCGTTGGCCAAGGCGGTGGGCCGGCCGATCAAGCTGATCTGGAGCCGTGAAGAAGAATTCGTGCGCGATGTATTGCGCCCGGTCGCCGTGGTCAAGTTCCGCGCTGCGCTGGATGACAAAGGCCTGCCTGTGGCCATCGAAGCGGTCAGCGCCACCGAAGGCCCCACAGAAGCCCTCAGTGGCAAACAAGGCGATCAGATCGACCCAACTGCCCTGGAAGGCTTGTCGGGCAAGAGTTATGCGATCCCCAACAAACGCATCGCGCAGATCTACGTCAAAGGCCCGGCCATGCTCGGTTACTGGCGTTCGGTGGGCAACTCGCTCAATGACTTTTTCTACGAGTCGTTCCTGGATGAGCTGGCGGACAAAGGCGGCCACGACCCTTACGAGTTGCGCCTGCACCTGCTGCGCGACAACCCGCGGCTGACTACCTTGTTGCAAGCGGTGGGCGAATTGTCGGGGGGCTGGAAGCGCGGCCCTTATACCGCAGAGGACGGTACACGCCGTGCTCGCGGCGTGGCCATGGCTTCGCCCTTTGGCTCTCACGCGGCGGTAGTCGCCGAAGTGTCGATCGAGAACGGCCAGGTCAAGGTCCACCATATCTGGGAGGCCATCGACCCGGGCAGCATCGTCAACCCGGCCATCATTCAAGCACAGGTCAGCGGCGCGGTAGCCTTGGGGCTGTCGCAAACGTTGCTGGAGGAAGCGGTGTACGTGGACGGTATGCCACGGGCGCGTAACTACGACCTTTATCCGATCCTGCCGCCCTCGCGTATGGCGCAGGTCCACGTGAAGATTGTGGAAAGCGGCGAAAAGATGGGTGGCATCGGTGAACCGCCATTGCCCGCCGTGGCACCGGCGGTGGTCAATGCGGTGGCACAGTTGACTGGCCAGCGCATTCGCAGCTTACCGTTGAGCCGCCACACCTTCAGCTAACCGACAGGGAACACCCATGAATAACCGCCGATTCGCAAGAACCGCAGGGTGGCTGGTGCTGCCCTGCGTGGTCGCCGCCGGCCTGCTGGCCTGGTACGTCACCCGCGAGCCTGCCTCGCCTTTTGAACAGCAACAGGCCACGAGTTTCGACCCCGCCTTGGTCAGCCGCGGTGAATACGTCGCGCGCGTGAGTGACTGCGTGGCCTGCCATAGCCTGGCCGGCAAGCAGCCATTCGCTGGTGGCCTGGAAATGGCCACACCGCTGGGAGCGATCCACGCCACCAACATCACCCCCGACCGCGAGCATGGCATCGGCACCTATAGCCTGGCGGACTTCGACCGCGCCGTACGCCACGGCGTAGCACCGGGTGGGCGACGACTCTACCCGGCCATGCCCTACCCGTCTTATGTGAAGCTCAGCGACGACGACATCCAGGCGCTGTACGCGTTTTTCATGAAAGGCGTGCAACCGGCCAACCAGCCTAATATCCCCAGCGACATCCCCTGGCCGCTCAATCTGCGTTGGCCCATCGCCCTGTGGAACGGTGTGTTTGCACCGACCGCGACCTATGCCGCCAAGCCCGGCCAGGACGCACTGTGGAACCGGGGCGCCTATATCGTCCAAGGCCCCGGCCACTGCGGCAGTTGCCACACACCACGGGGGCTGGCGTTCAACGAAAAGGCCCTGGACGAATCCGGCGCGCCGTTCCTGGCCGGTGCCCTGCTCGACGGCTGGTACGCCCCCAGCTTGCGCCAGGACCACAACACCGGCCTGGGGCGCTGGAGTGAGGAACAGATCGTGCAGTTCCTCAAGACCGGTCGCAACCAGCATGCCGTGGTCTATGGCTCGATGACCGAAGCCTTCAACAACTCCACGCAGTTCATGCAGGACGATGACCTGGCCGCGATCGCTCGCTACCTCAAGTCACTGCCCGGCGACCCCCAGCGTGACGGCAGCCCCTGGCAGTATCAGGCGGCAACAGCACGCCAGGATGCCCCCGGCGCCCACACGTACGCGACCCGCTGCGCCTCCTGCCATGGGCTCGACGGCAAAGGCCAGCCCGACTGGATGCCGCCTCTGGCCGGCGCTACCTCGGCCCTGGCCAAGGAAGATGCGTCCGCGATCAACATCACCCTCAACGGCTCACAACGCGTGGTCACCGCCGGCCTGCCGGACGCCTACCGCATGCCAGCGTTCCGTGAGCAATTGTCCGACTCGGAAATCGCCGACGTGCTGAGCTACGTGCGCGGTACCTGGGGCAACCACGGCGGCGCGGTCGATGCGAAGGCCGTAGGCAAGTTGCGCGGGCATACCGACCCGGCGAGCAGTAGCCCGATCATCCTGCATATGCGTTGATCGGTCGCGATCAACTGTGGGAGCTGGCTTGCCTGCGAATGCATCGACTCGGTTTACCTGATGAACCGAGGTGTTTGCATCGCAGGCAAGCCAGCTCCCACAGTTGGGCGATGAGCATTCAGGTAGATAAGCGTCGGCTGCAAGGCCGCGCTATTTATTTTCGTCCGCCTTGCCTTCCTGCATCTGCACCGACGACTGGGTGCCACTGTTGTTGTCTTTAGTGGCGTTGTCGGCGTTGTCAAAACAGCCGTGCAGCATGAACGCGCTGCACAGGCCCAGGCACATATAAAGCTTCTTCATGAAGGTTCACCTGCTGGCGAGTGAGTGATATCCGCGTGACGACAGCAACATTCGTCCGCCCATGATCTATCTGTCTGGTAGAGAGGCGCGTGCGTTCAAAAAACAGACCCTTGGCTGACGAATGGGGGCCGCGTATCAATCAAACGGGATCACCGAGATCTTGCCGTTGCGCTCAAGAATCGCGAAGCGGATCTGCTTGAGCTCGACAAGCCCTTGGGTGGACCGGGCCGCCTCAAGAATGTCACCCTCGTCCAGCCGCGCATGCTTGAGGCGTTTATGCAGCACCTGGCCTTGCTCGACCAGCACCGTCGGCCCGCCATCGAGCACCCGCGCGAACCAGGCTGAACGCTGCTTGGCCAGCGAGAAGCCAATGTCGATGGCAATGAGGGTGGCGATGACCAGCACGGCGTTGGTCATCGAGAAATCTTCGCCCAGCAACGCCTGTTGGGTGGCTTCGCCGATGACCATCAACAGCACCAGGTCAAAGGTGGTGAGCTCGGCCAGCGTGCGCCTGCCGGCAACTTTGAACAGCACCAGCAGCACCAGGTAAATCGCCACAGCCCGCAGTACAGAGTCCATGGTTGCCCCTCGGAACATTGAATGGGAAACGACCGATTCATACGGATTAGGTGACCACCGCGCCGCGGTGGTTCACTCTTTCCACGCGGCCCGGGCACCATCTAAAAAGATGATGGTTTCAGCGCAACTGAATCGTTGAAATGATCGAAATTTCGGCGGCAACCCAGTTGATACCGGGGCGTTGGCAGCGGGTCACAGCTCTATATCGATCACGCTGAAGAAGGAACCCCTGTCATGCACGACTCACAACGCGCCTGGGAACTGGCCATGGTGCTGATTGCCAACGGCCGGATCCCCTTCGACCCCGCTAACCCGAGCGGTTCGGTGAAAATCCTGAACAAGCATTTGCAAGCGCTGGAAGCAGCGCTGCATGAACAGGCAAACACCGGCACGCCGCTCACAGAGATCAGCACCCGTGAGCGCCTGGGCAAGAACAGCAGCCGCAGGCCCTCATTGGTGTGTGCCGACTAGGTGTCAGACTTAGGTTCGGCTACAGCCGATCCGGCTCGGCAACTGGCCCTGCCTGGCCTTCAGCGTGGCTTGCATCGCTTGCGGCAAGGTGCTCCAGAACGTCAGCCCCGAGCGCTCTTCGATATGATCCACGGTGACCTGATAATCGCAGAAGTTTGCGCCCTTGGGGGTTTCCTGGTTCATCACGAATGAGGCGTACAG
Organism: Pseudomonas sp. PA-1-6B; assembly: GCF_021609545.1. Classification (NCBI taxonomy): domain Bacteria; kingdom Pseudomonadati; phylum Pseudomonadota; class Gammaproteobacteria; order Pseudomonadales; family Pseudomonadaceae; genus Pseudomonas; species Pseudomonas sp. PA-1-6B. The sequence continues at coordinate 71,547 of NZ_WJZM01000007.1, read as the reverse complement.
GCCCGTTTCCGGCGAACTGCCGACCACGATGATTTTCCAATAGCCGCTGGGAATGGTGTGCACTTTGTTCGTGCCCGGCAACGAGCCAACAAAATGCTCATACAGCGGCCCGGTAGCCACATACACCTGATCGACGCCTGGCTCCTTACTCAGGTTGCGCTCCTGGTCTTCCAGGCGCGCCCACGGCCCCTGGTTGAGTTCGGCTTTTTGCGGGGTGATGTTCGACAGGTAGTTGAGCGTTTGCCAATCGGCCGTCCCCGCCATTGACGCGAGGTTGGCCTGATGCCCCCGGTCGATTTTGAGCGCGACGTTGGCGCCGTTGTAATCCACCGGGTCCAGGGTTTCCCCGGCTGGAATATCCGGGTCGGTACGCCAGTCACGGGAACGCCCGCTGGCCGCGGTGGCCTTGGTGATCTTGTAGGACACCCAATTGGCAAACTTGGTCGAACCGTTGTTGTTCAACGTGTAGGCCTGGCGGTTCAACGTCACTGGACTGCCGCCGGTGGGGCAGCCAACCGCGCAGTTATCGAACTGCAAGGGTGGCGCAGGGAGGACGGCGGATTGGCGTGTGGGCGTGGTACAGGCGGCCATCAACGGGATCAACGAAAACGCCAGGTACTTGAACGATGTGCTTCCTTGCATGGTGTTACTCCTTGGGATGTATCTGTTAAAAGACTGAATGGCCTCGGCCGATGCGCTTCCTGCGCAAGTCGAGATAACCATTGGAACACATAAACATTTCTAAACAACGACCGCAACCAGGCCAACAAACGTAACCCCTTCGCACCCTGTAACTGTGCTATAGCGGGCGATAGCATCGCCTCATCAATGCACAAGGGACTGTCATCAAGCACGTGGGGGCAAATGTTCAAACAGAGGATGCTCCACGACCATGGCTGAATACCTTCTGCCTCCCGCTGCCCCACACTGGCTGATCCGCCAAGCCACCCCCGACGATGTGCATGCCCTGGTCGCACTGGATGCCTACGCAACCGAGCATGCCAGCCGTCGCGTGTTTATCTATGACGCCGTGATTCGCCAGCAATGCCTGGTAGCCGCCGACGCTGACGTGTGCGCCGGCTACCTGGTGCTCACCCACGATTTTTTCAACCATGGGTTTATTGCGCTGGTGGTGGTTTCACCGTTGTACCAGCGCCAGGGCGTCGCCCTTCGTCTGCTGGCAGCGGCCGAAGCGGCCTGCAAGACGCCCAAGCTGTTCACGTCGACCAATGCCTCCAACGGCGCGTCCCAGGCCCTGCTGATGAAAGCTGGGTTTATCCCCAGTGGCCAGATCGAGAATCTGGACGACGATGACCCTGAACACATTTACGTCAAATTCGTCCATTGATCCCGCTCAGGCCCAGGCAATCACCCGCGCGGCCAGGTAAAGACCCACGCCAAACACCCCATGGTTGATCACACTGCGCAGGCGATTCTTGCCTGGCGCGGCCGTCTTGGAGGATGCAAACCCGGCCCCCATCGCAGGCTGTATCAGCAACAGCGGGACGGCCACTGTCACCACACCGAGTATCAGTGCCGGCAAAATGGTGGGGGCCTGAAGCCAGGCAATCCCTTCAACCCACACTAGCGTGATCGCAAAAACAACGCCGGTGACGTAATGCGCGACCCAGCCCAGGGCCACTTCACCTCGAACGGATGACGCCCGCCCTATGCTGGCGTGAACAAACCGCCCTTGGCATGCATGGCCGACCCAACGCCCCACAAACGCGAAATTCAGCGTTGGAACCCCAAGAACCTTCATCAACAACATCCACATATCCATCACGGCGGTAGCTCCCACCCCCAACAGCACAACCTGTGCGACCACTTCCAGCGCTGCCATATCTACCTCTTATTCATGGACCCATTGAACGTGCGCAGGCATCATAGAAGTTGAAGTCAACTTCAAGTCAATGGGTTGCCAATGGATATCGCAGAGGTCGTCAAGCGCACGGGAGTCCCTGCCCATACCTTGCGTTTTTATGAGAAGAAAGGCCTGATCACCTCGATCAGCCCACCCGGTATTCGCCGCCAGTTTCCAGCGGCGGTGATTGAGCAGTTAGCGCTGATTGCACTTGGGCAGGCGGGTGGACTTTCGCTGGATGAAATACAGGCCATGCTATCGCCAAACGGCCAGGCCGATGTGGACAGAGCGGTGCTGCTGGCCAAGGCCGACGAGATTGATGCGACGGTCAGGCAACTGCGCGCCATGAGTCGTGGCTTGCGGCACGCGGCAGCCTGCCCTGCGCCTGATCACACGCAATGCCCGAACTTTCGTCGGCTGCTTAAAATCGCTGCCTCGGGGGTTTTTAAACGCGACACCGCCCGCCGACGCGCCGGTGTTCGCCCTGCTCATTCAAACGTTGAGGCCGTATGATTCGCGACTTTCGAAACGCTGATGTGGAACCTGTGCTGGACATCTGGTTGCAGGCGTCACTCCTGGCTCACCACTTCATCGCCCCCGCGTTCTGGCATGGCCAATTAAGCGCCATGCGTGAAATCTACCTGCCAAGCGCCGTGACACGCGTGTTTGAGGTTGATGGACAAGTGCGGGGGTTCAGTTGCGTGTATGAAAACACCTTGGCAGCGCTATTTGTCTCACCGGCTCATCAGGGCCGCGGAGTAGGCACGCAGTTGCTGGAAGATGCCATGGGGTCTAGAGCCGCTCTTCAACTGAGCGTGTATTCGCAGAATGTTGCCAGCATTCATTTCTACCAGAAGCACGGATTTATCGTCCTCAGCGAACAGCGGGACGAACACACGGGTCACCTTGAAAAGGTCATGCGCTGGGTATCTGATCGTTCACCCAGCCCACGGCCCTGAACCCGATGACCCGGCAAGATCAGCGGACTGGCCGGGGGAGCGCTACGCGGGAACCTTTTCTCGAATGCACAATCTGTGGTTCACCCTTTTGAACCGATCGAGACCCCGAGCATGCTAGTGAAAAAAGCCGTCCTCTGCCTGGCACTGCTGAGTGCCGGCTTCATCGCAGGCTATGCGGCCAAACCCACGCCGCAGCTGCAAGTCACCGCAGGCCAACTGATGGAGTGCGGCGAACTCATGATCCCGACGCTTGGGATGTGAGCCGCGCATACCCAGGGGAAGCCGTTTCAGCCGCCCGAAGTCACGTCCGCAGGATGCACGTTGAACCCATTGCGCCCCGCCGCCTTCGCACCGTAAAGCGCTGCATCGGCCGCCTCGACCAAACCCAACACCGGCTCCAGCCGTGAACTCGTGCCCGTCGCGATACCGATACTCACACTCACGCGCCCGAAAGGGCTGCCTGGGTGTGTAATGTTCTCCTGCTGCAGGCGCGCAAGAATGCGTTGCGCGACCACCGCAGCCCCTGCACTGTCAGTCGCGGGCATGATGATCGCCATTTCTTCGCCGCCATAGCGCGCCACCAGGTCCGACGGCCGCCGCACGCACGTTGCCAATAACGTGCTGACCGCCTGCAAGCAAGCATCTCCCGCGACGTGACCAAAGGCATCGTTGAAGCGTTTGAAATGGTCGATATCGATCATCAGCAATGCCAGTGACGTACCCTCGCGCTGCGCCCGGCGCGCTTCAACGGCCAGCGTTTGGTCAAAACAGCGGCGGTTGGCGAGGCCGGTCAGCGCATCCTTTTTCGCTAATAGCGCCAATTGCCGATTGGAGTCGAGCAACTGTTGCTGGGCGACACGCAACGCCTCTTCCGCCGCCGTACGCCTGCGGATATCCAGGATCAGAAACCAGCCGATCAGCCCCGTCAGCCCCAACAGCCCCACCACCACGACCGCTGACAGTGCCGCCTCGATGCGCCACGCCGCGAGGGCTTCGTGCTTGCCCAGCGCGACCGTGGTGATCAGCGGCAGGGTTTCGCTTTTGCGAAAGGCATAGAGCCGCTCTACCCCGTCCAGGCTGGAGGTATAGGCCGCAGTGCCCACAGGCCGGTCGACGAGGTACTTGGAATAAATAGGCGAGGTGGAAAAGTTGCGTCCCATGTCCTGCTCGCGGAAGGGGTAACGCACCAGCAACGTGCCGTCGGCGTAGGACAGGCCGATGGCGCCCTCCTGGCCTACATCGAGTTTGCCGAATACCCGCAGAAAGTTTTCCACCCCCAGGGTCACAGCGACCACGCCAGCGAAGTTGCCCGCCGCGTCGTTGAAACGGCGGCTGATGGTCACCACCCATTCCTGGTTGGCACGGCTCTGAATCGGCGGGCCAATAAAAGGTTCAGCGCTCGGATCGTCGCGATGGTGGATGAAATAGGCCCGATCACTGCTATTGGCGCCCTCCGGAATCGCACGATTGGAAGACAGCAGCCACCGGCCCTGATGATCATAAATGGTGATGCCGCTCAACTGCGGCATCAGCGGCTGCTGTAGGTTGATCAGCGTGCTGATTCGCTGGATTTGCACCGGGCCACTGCCTTCGGTTTCCAGGCGCTCAACCAGCCCCAGCAACAGCAACGAGCTTTGCCGCACGATGCCTTCGGTATAGGTGTTAAGGGCCTGGGTCAGGTTCAAGCCATGCACATCCACTTCCGCCAGCGCACGGTCGCGGGAAGACAGGACTTTCCAAATCGTCAGCGAAGTCAGGGAACAGCCGATCACCAACAGCAACAGCATCACAAGACGGGTATCACGCTTCACGTCAGCACCTTAAGGAAGTCCGGTTTCCGTTCCAGCCATCATTCGAACGTCGGTACTCACAGGGGCAACCGGTTTCAGAGTGCCAGCATACAAGCAGTCTGTGCGGGCTGCAGCAACAGAGTGTGCGCGGAGCAGCATCAGGCGGGGCGCAACGCCATACGTACAGCCACGCCTGACCGAACCGGCCGGCTGGGCGCGCAGGGTATTCGGATTTTCGATTGTACTGATGTTGGCGCTTAAACTGGTGTTGGCGGTGCTGAGGTAGCTATGTGGGAGCGCGGGATTCACGGTTATGATCGGCGGCGAGCCCTAATGCCACTCTACCAAGCGAACGCAATGCTCAAAGCAACGAAGATCAACTGTGGGAGCTGGCTTGCCTGCGAAAGCGGTCGTGCTGTAACAGATGCAGTGACGGACACACCGCCTTAGCGGGCAAGCCCGCTCCCACATTTGGGGCGCAGTGGCCTGCTCGATCAGCCATCGAGCACTGCACGGATTTTCCGGGGAAGGTCAGCAGGCTGATACGGCTTGGGAATCAACTCGAACGCATGCACCTCTATCTCCGCGCGGGCCAGCGCGTCTTTCGCATAGCCGGTGGTCAGCAAGATCCTGATGTGCGGATACAAGCGCGACACCTCCCGCGCCAACGCCGCGCCATTCATAGCGCCGGGCATGATCAAGTCACTGAACACCAGGTCATACGTCGCCTGTTTGAGCATACCCAATGCCTCGGCGGCATTGAGGGCGATGTCGGTGTGGTAACCGTAGTCAGACAGAATGACCTGCACCAACTCGGCCACCTCGGGCCGGTCCTCCACGATCAGGATGCGTTCGTTACCTTGCGGTGAGATGGCTGTGGGGGTCTGCTCGACCCACAGCTGGCTGTCATCTGCAGGAAAGTACAAGCGAATCGTCGTACCGATGCCCGGGTCTGAATGAATCCGCGCCGTGCCGCCCGATTGCTTGACGAAGCCATACACCATCGACAACCCCAGGCCCGAGCCCTGGCCTTCTTCCTTGGTGGTGAAGAACGGCTGCATGACTTTGTCCTGAATACCTGCGTCGATGCCGTTGCCGTTATCGGAGACCGAAATACTCACGTAACAGCCCTCGGTCAACCCATCCCGCTCGGCACCGAGATCGCCGGGCACCTGGACGTTGCAGGTCTTGACGGTTACCGTCGGGTCAGCACGCCCGTGCAAAGCATCCTGGGCATTCGATAACAGGTGCTGCACTGCCAGTTCCGCCTGGACCGGGTCGATGCGGCAATTCCACAAATCGTCGGCAAGCTCCACATGCAACTCGACACCCTTCAGCGCACGCGCCATGAAGTCGGGGCGACCGAGCAAACTGTTCAAGTTGATCACCCGACTGTCGAGCCGTTGCTTGCGCGAAAACGCCAGCAACTGCTGGGTCAGGGTCTGAGCTTTTTGCGCCGCTGCCCTGGCACGGCTGGCACTGTTGACGATGCGCTGCGGATCGCTACCGGGGCGCTTGGCGCTCTGCTGGATCAAGTCGAGATAACCCATCATCACTTGCAGCAGGTTATTAAAGTCATGGGCGATGCCACCGGTCAGTTGCCCCAGTGCTTCCAAGTCTTGTGCGCGACGCACGCGCTGTTCAGCGTCGTGGCGCCGGCTCACGTCCAACTGCGAGGCGAAAAAATACACCAGTTGCCCACGTTCGTTGAACAACGGCGAAATGAACAGCTCGTTCCAGAAGGTCGAGCCGTCTTTGCGGTAATTGAGCACCTCGACACAGGCTTCATGGTGCTGCTCAACCGCGCGCTGCACCTGGTGCAGCGCGTTTTTATCGGTTTGGGGCCCTTGCAGGAACCTGCAATTGCGTCCGATCACTTCGTCCAGTTCAAAGCCTGTCAGGGTCAGGAACGCCTGGTTGGCAAAGATGATCGGGTTATCAAGCCCGGCGGGGTCGGTCACGATCATTGCACTGTGGCTGGCTTGCATGGCCGCAAAGAACAGGTCTTTGCGGCTGGCAGACAGCATTGCCAATTCCATACCGTCGACCACAGGCTTCTTCTTTGTCGCCAAGGTTCACCTCCAGATACGTGGTACGTGTTCCATGGACCGTGAAAACGCTGCGCAGTGCCATCTTCCCCCTGAAGGGCGCGGCGCCGTGGTTGGGCGCCGCGCCACCGTACAACCTTGGTCATGGCTCAGGTTTTGGGTGAAGTAACGGAACGCGACTGAAGTCGCTTGTTATGTAGAAGCATGAACAAATCTCCTCCGGCTTACGGAAAAAGGCGGCCAAGCATCGGGCGGCAACTTCGCCAACGACTGTGAAAACGCCTCGGAAGCATTCAACAACGAGCTAACTTTCAGCATAGGTTTCACGTAAAGGCTTTCGACGCTCAGTTGTGGACGACCCTCCTTCCAAAACCATTACTTTGCCAGTATTTACGCACAGTCATTGTGAGCTAGCCTTATCGCGCTGAGTCCTTTATGCGGTGAACTCATGGATACGTTAACGAAAGCCGAAATCGAAACGGCCCTTTCCGCTCGCCTCCCCAAGTGCGCGGTCAAGTGCGCGCTCAACGCGGACGGCAGCCTTTCAGTCACCGTAACGGCGCACGGTATGGATCAATTCACCGTCGCCAACATCAACCGCGCCCACTATCACGGTGTCTCGGGGATCAACCGGCTTGTTCGGGAAATACGTGAGGAAATGGTCATGGCCAGGCAGTCTTTCTGGCGGTCGTCGGTGGGGTAAAAGACATGGCGGACTCTACTGACGCAACGCTGCAACCGATCAAAGTTGATTACCTGCAAGACACGCTGTTCGGTGTGAACGCGCTCGCCAGCGATTGCATGGGGCAGCTTGTGCGCACTGCGCCAGACGTGCAGTTGCGGCTAGCGCCGCCATGGCCAGCGCAATTGCTGAAAGCCCACAGAGTTACCTTTGAATGGGACGGTCAGGTCTGTCGTGGCGTGGTGCAGCAGGTTGAAACCTTGACCAACGGCGACTTGCTGCTGGACATCGAACCGCAGCCGTAAACGCGCGCACTTGGCAGCATTAGGCGCGTTCACCCGCCATCGCCCGCTGGTGAAAATGCGGCAGCCATTTCAACGCGTGAAGGGAAGCGGCCAACTGCACCTGCTCACGGGAGCCCATGAAGCGTTCCTTGCGACTGAACACACTCAGCGCTCCCCCATTTCGATAGGCCCAGGCGAAACAAACGGTGCCTGGAGGAATGCCATCAATTCCATCCGGCCCCAGCAGGCCCGTGGTCGCTACCGCTACATCCGCAGGGCTGTCGCGCAGCGCGCCGTGAGCCATTTCCTGGGCGACCTCACAGCTGGTGAGATTGAAGGTATCGATGGTATAGCGACGCACGTTCAACAGCCGCTGTTTCGCCTCTGGCGAATACACCACGTACCCGCTTTCGATCCACGAGCCACTGCCGTCGATCTGCGAAAGCAAGGTGATGATCTTGCCAGCGGTACACGACTCGGCCGTCGTGACGACCAACTGATGGTGCTTGAGGTATTCAACGATAGAAGCAGCGACCGACATGCTGAGTGCTCCTGCGCAAAGGGTTTTTGCTGATTGATTTTTGTCAAAAAAACCGACTTGTAAAAAAGAATTTCGAAATTCTGCTGGGGTCTACAGAGGAACATCCCCCTAGGAGACAGCACCATGAAGTTCGCGAAATTCTGCCAGAAACTCTCCAACCAGGCGGGCAGCTCAAAAACCTTTCTGACGGCCGTCAGCTTGATAGCTGTCTGGGCGCTCACCGGGCCTTACTTTCATTACAACGACACCTGGCAGTTAATCATCAACACCTCCACCACCATCATCACCTTCCTGATGGTGTTCCTGATCCAGAATACCCAGAACCGCGACAACGATATTCTTCATCTGAAACTGGACGAGCTGATTCGTGCCACCAAAGAAGCTCACAATGCGGCGTTGAGCCTGGATAAGCTCGGGTCGCACGACCTGCAAAAATTGCGTGAGCAGTACAGCAAGCTGGGGCAACCCAAGCCGGTCGACGACATCAAGCAGGAGAAGAATTCTTCAAGCGGCCCGATCTGAGCCCTACGCCGGTCAGCGTACCTTGCGCCCTTGCACAACGTTGTAGGGATCGATGGTAACCATGATGCGAAGCGAACCCGCTCCAACGATTTGATCGCAGGGCGTCAGGTAGATAGGTGTCGACTGTCAGGCCGTCATCGCAGGCAAGCCAGCTCGCACATGAGTGGGTGTTCAACTCAAAGCATTTTGAACGCCCCGTACGCTCGTCTTTCCAATAAGAACAGGATCAAACCTGGCGCAGATTACCGGCAACAGGAGGCAGCCGACCATGACTGACACCCCAACCCACCGAGTAACCCAATCCCTATCCGCCGCAATAACACTGTCCCTGCTCAGCGCCTGCGCTGGCAACAACTCACCTTCGAATGTCGAGGCACCTGGGAAGCCGACAACGCCTTCGACCCGAACGCTGGAAGCCGGCGCCGCCCTGCTGCAATCACGCCCACCGATTGATGCCCTGAACGCCTACCTGGACGGTTTTCACTTCTACAACGGCCATCCCGATGTGCAAATGGAAGCGCATCACTACTGCGCAATCCTCAATGAGGAGGTCATCCAGTGTGTGATCTACGATGGCAACCGCAAGGATGCAAAGTTGATGGGCGTGGAGTACATCATCAGCGAGGCGCAGTTCAACACGCTGCCCGCGCCTGAACAGGCGCTGTGGCACAGCCATGTGCATGAAGTGAAGTCAGGGCAACTGGTCGCTCCGGGAATTCCTGAGGTGGCGGAACATGCGCTGATGGAGAAGCTGGTGCACACCTACGGCAAGACCTGGCACACCTGGCATACCGATCTGGATAAACGCCTGCCTTTAGGCGTGCCTCAGCTGATGATGGGGTTTACCGCAGACGGCCAGGCTGACCCGCGTATGGTCGCCGAACGAGATAAATGCCTGGGCATCGACAGTGCCGACAAGAAAAAGACGCGCGCCGATATCCCCGCGCCGCCCATCGCGCCCGGCGCGGACGCGTGGCGCCAGGGCACGGTTATCCAGATCGCCGACCCGACCCTGAAGGCCCATCAACACTGACACCGCCATTCAGTCATTTGGATTGAACGATCATTTGCGGGCCTTTCTCTACCCAAGACCAGCCAAAGGAGGATGTCATGATGATTGATACCGCAACCGGAATGAGGCCTGGCGAGCGATACGCCGTGGAAAACCTGGAGCGCACACCGAACTTCAGCGGTTTTTTCCTGGATGGAAAATATTACCTGGGCCCTGAATTGATGACGGCCGTCGGATGGCTTGAGGGCCAGACGTTTATTTATGATGAGCTCGACGCCACAGGTGAACCGGTGTTTCCCGACCGCGTCGCCGGTACCCTCGAGAACCTGACCCTGGTACTGACTGACGGTACCCGCCTGCAACTGCACCCGTTGCCCGTCCACGTGCCCGAGGATTCGCCTGGCGTCATGCAGGCCAAGGGGAAATTGCACGGCAAAACCGTGGTGATCACAGGCGCCTCCAGTGGCATTGGCCGCGCGGCTGCTCACGCCTTTGCCGAGCAAAGTACCCGCTTGGTGTTGGCGGCCCGAGATGAAAAAGCCTTGGAAGAGGTGGTCGAGGAATGCGCTGCGCGTGGCGCCGAGGCCATCGCCGTTAAAACCGATGTAACCCAGGGCGACCAGATGCGCGCCCTTGCCGAACAGGCGGCGGCCTTCGGCAATGGCCGCATCGATATCTGGATCAACAACGCCGGAGTAGGCGCCGTCGGCAGTTTCGAGGACACGCCCCTGGAAGCCCACGAACAGGTGCTGCAAACCGACCTGCTCGGGTACCTGCGCGGCGCCCACGTAGTGTGGCCTTATTTCAAAGCCCAGCACCGCGGCATTCTGATCAACACCTTGTCGCTGGGCAGTTGGGTAGCCCAGCCCTATGCCGTCGCCTACTCAGCCAGTAAATACGGCCTGCGCGGCCTGACTGAAGCACTGCGTGGGGAGCTGACTGATTACCCCGATATTCATGTGTGCGACATCTATCCCGCCGTGATGGACACACCGGGCTTTCGCGATGGCGGCAATTTTACCGGCCACACCTTGACGCCACCGCCACCGGTCTATGACCCGCATAAAGTCGCGCAAGCGATGGTGGCCTGTGCGCTGCAACCGAGGGACAGCACCACGGTAGGCAGCGCTGCCACCGTGGCCCGTGTCGCGCATTTTTTGCTGCCCGGCTTTTCGCGGCTATCCGGCTGGCTTACCCGCCTCGGCCTGGAACGTAGCCAGCGCGCCGCGACGTCGGCGGGCAACCTCTACACCCCGGCAAGCGGCGAACGTCGTGTCGAAGGCGGCTGGCGGCAAACCCGCCGTACGCCCTATGGGATGGTTGCAATAGGCGCAGCGCTGCTAGTGGGCGGCGTTGTCGTTGCGCGCAAATATTCGGCTCGTCACAAATGAAAACGGGGCAAATCCCGAATACCAGCCAGTCAAGCACAACTCCTCTGTGGGAGCGGGCTTGCTCGCGAAAGCGGTGGATCAGTCACATCAATGTTCAATGGACCGACGTCTTCGCGAGCAAGCACGCTCCCACATTTGATCTTCGTTGTTCCCATTACATGAGGTAACCCAGCATGTCTTACGATTACCAAGGTACTGCCAGTGTCATCACTGCCTCGCGCCATCTTGGAACGCCCTCAGATGAACGCCTAAACGAATCAAAAAACATCCAAATGAAAAGTAGCGGCAAACCGACCATCGCGCGCTTGGACTTTGACACGCCAATGGATTGGCCCGGCAATCCCAACTTTATCACCGTCAATTTGCCCGACGGCTCCTCCGTCAGCGGGGTCATCGCCGAGCTGAACCGCCCAGCCGATGGGCCTGGATGGGTCACCTTCACGGTAGACGATTAGGCCTCATCCATGCCCTGCGCCCAGTCATCGAATTGTCGGACAACTTATTTGAATTATTTTTGACGTCAAATATCTGTAGTTCATGAGTATCAAGGAGGCCTCATGAAACACAACGACCTATTCACTATCGAGTACCAGCTGCATGGCGAGCCCAAGTCCTTCATCGTGCGCGCACCGCGCATGGACAATGCCGAGGCTTGGCATTGGGCCAGTTGCGACGCTGGTGTGGCGGTCATCCCCAAATTTGGGCAACACACGTTCAAGCGGGTGTCAAAACCGATGGCGGAGAAATACGGCATTACCCAGGTGCGCTGGAGTGGCGCGGCACAGATTCAATGGGCGGAGGGCCTCAGAGGATGAACAGTCAGACTCTTGGTTACACAACGACAAACAGGCGGGACGACGAGGTCACGCGAAACGCCGAGATGTTCTTCGAAGCGGATCGATTGGACGCGTTGGCGTACGAGATCATTGAGTCTTACAGCGGCGATGCGCAGACGTGGGCGCGGTTTACCGAGGCGAAGAAACGTGCGGATGCGCAGCGTACAGTGGCCTATCGAGAGTGGATGCGAATTCATCGTTCCAAGCGGAAATAACGTCAGCCGGCACGCATCAACCTGACACCCTACGATCCAAATGTGGGAGCTGGCTTGCCTGCGATAGCGGCCTGACAACCAATCAGGATGTCAGGCCGAGTGTATATCCCCTAGCGTTCACGCCCCTGACTCAGGGTCTGTCGAAGGGCCTCCAGGGGCAACACCGCCTTGCTCCCGTGCCTGTTGCCCGCCTGCCGGCGACTGCGATTTATCGTTTCGCTTAGCCGCCGGCGGGCGCACCTTGCGCTCAGAAGGATTCGGTTCGTGGTGCTTCGAGGCTTCGCTCATACCGCCCTCCTCAATCACTGATCAAAGTATCGGCTTGCCACCCGTCACGCCGTAGCGTTCGCCGGAGATGTAGCTGCCTTCATCCGACGCCAGCAGCACATAGATCGGCGCCACTTCCACTGGCTGGCCTGGGCGCCCCAGTGGGGTGTTGCCGCCAAAGTTTTTCACCATGTCCGGCGTCATCGTCGAGACGATCAATGGCGTCCAGATAGGCCCGGGTGCCACGCTGTTGACGCGAATCCCCCGCTCGCCGAGCATCTGCGCCAGGCCGGCGGTAAAGTTGGCAATCGCGCCTTTGGTGGCCGCATAGGGCAACAGGCTGGGGTTGGGCATATCGGAGTTGACCGAGCTGGTATTGATGATCGAACTGCCCTCGGCCATATGAGGCAGCGCGGCCTTGCAGATGCGAAACATCGCGGTGATGTTGACGTTGAAGGTTTTCACCCAGTCCTCGTCGGGGATGTCTTCCAGCGATTGATAGGTCATCTGGAACGCTGCGTTGTTGACCAGCACATCGATGCGGCCGAACTTCTCCACGGTGTCGTTGACGATGGCCGTGCACTGCGCCGCATTGCCCAGGTCGCCGGGCAATAACAAGCATTGACGACCTGCCGCCTCGACCCAGCGTGCGGTCTCCTTGGCGTCTTCATGTTCATCCAGGTACGACACTGCCACGTCCGCGCCTTCACGTGCGAAGGCAATGGCCACGGCCCGTCCGATGCCGCTGTCGGCACCGGTGACCAAGGCGATTTTATTGGTGAGCCGGCCCGAGCCTTGGTACGACTGCTCGCCGCAATCGGGCATCGGGTCCATCTTGCGTTGCTCACCGGGTACGGGCTGTTGCTGGGCGTTGAAGGGTGGTTTTGGATAGCTGTTCATCAGAACGTCTCCTGGGTGGGTTTCTCTTTGCGAGGGTTCGCCAGGAAGCGAAGTTCAGACGGATTTTCAGAAAATCGGATAACCGTGCAACCGCGGTGGCCACTCGTCAGTTTGATTAAACCTTCCGACGGTTGCGCGTCTCAACCGGGTCGTAGTGGTGTGTCGAATGACCGGGTGGCCTCAAGGCATTTTTTGTTGGCAGCAGGTTTTCAGCTATATTTCACTGTCGGTTCAGCCCTCGCCCTCGTTGTTCAAGTTCTTCCCTCTACACCCCGTCTTTTTGTGCGCCGTTAACCAAGGTTGGTATCTATGAAGTCTGCCCCCCCCCGCGGTCCCCCAACGTACCGCAACGCAAAGATCTGACCCCCAGCAACTTGAATTTCCCGGTGGTGGGTATCGGTGCGTCGGCGGGCGGGCTGCAAGCCGTGAAAGCGTTTTTCGAGCACATGCCTAAAGACTGCGGCATGGCCTTCGTGGTGGTCCTGCATCTTTCGCCCGACCATCAAAGCGTGGCAGACAAGATCATCCAGGAAACGACCCGCATGCCGGTGTCGCAGGTCAATGACGCCACGCCCATCGAAAAGAATCACGTGTACGTCATCTCGCCAGCACAGCTCTTGAAGATGAATGATGGCTACCTCGCGGTCTCACCTTCCGTGCGCGAAGGTGGACCGCACATTGCCATCGACCTGTTTTTTCGCGACCTGGCAGACACCCATAAAGAACGCGCGTTTTGCCTGATCCTGTCCGGTACCGGCTCAGATGGCGCGGTGGGGCTGTCGCGCATCAAAGAGCAAGGCGGCATCACCCTGGTACAAGCACCGGAAGACGCCGAGTACGATGGCATGCCGCTGGCGGCCATCGAAACCCAGATGGTCGACCTGGTGCTGCCTGTGGTGGAAATGCCGCAGAAGCTGCTGGAACTGTGGCGCAATGCCCAGTCGATTGTGCTGCCCACCGCCAACGACCCTGAGATCAAGACCACCCCACCCAGCACCGAACGCGATGCCGCCGTGGCCGAGCAGCTGTTGCTGGATATTCTGATCCAGTTGCGCGCCAGTACCGGGCATGACTTCAAGCATTACAAGCGCGCCACGGTGTTACGTCGTATCGAGCGGCGCTTGCAGGTCACGGCCCAACCCGACCTCGCCACCTATTACAACTTCCTCCAGGCCAACCCGGACGAAACCAAGGCGTTGCTGGGCGACATGCTGATTGGCGTGACCAACTTCTTTCGCGACCGCGAGGCCTTCGAAGCGCTTGAGCGAGACGTGATCCCCAACCTGGTGAAGTCACTGGAAGACAGCGTGCCGCACCGTGAGGAAGTGCGTATCTGGTCGGCAGGATGCTCCACCGGCGAAGAGGCCTACAGCCTGGCGATGCTGGTGGCCGAGCAACTGGCGCTGGACGCCAGCGGTGCAAAGATGCAGGTGTTTGCCACTGATATTGATGAGCGGGCCATTACCCATGGCCGCAACGGCGTGTACCCCGAAGCGATCATCACCGACGTACCGCCTCAACGGTTGCGCCAGTACTTTGCCAAGGAGAAGAACCAGCACTACCGGGTGCGCAAGGAAATTCGGGAAAAGGTGCTGTTCGCCAAACACAGCCTGCTGGCCGACCCACCGTTCTCGCAGATCGACCTGATCGTGTGCCGCAACCTGTTGATCTACCTGGACCGCGAAGTGCAACGCGACATCCTGCAAATGTTCCATTTCGCGTTGCGTCCCGGTGGCTACCTGTTCCTCGGTTCCTCGGAGTCGGCCGACGGCTGCCTGGACCTGTTCGTACCGGTGGACAAGCGCAACCGCATTTTCAGGGTGCGTGCCGGCTCGTCCGCCGCGCGCCGCGCCCCGACGATGCCGCGAGGCGGCTATCTGCGCCCGAGCGCCACAACGCTGGCGATTGAAACCAAGGCGCCCAGCAAGGTCTCGTTCGCGGACATCCATCTGCGCGCTCTGGAAAAAGCCGCGCCGCCCAGCGTTATCGTGAATATGCAGGCCGATATCCTGCACATGAGCGAAGGCGCAGGTCGATTCCTGCGCTACGTGGCCGGCGAGGTGACGCACAACCTGCTGACGCTGGTGCATCCCGATTTACGCCTCGATATCCGCACCACGCTGTTTCAGGTCCAGCAATCAAATAGCCCGGTGTCTTCGCGCAAGATCCGCATCCAACGCGAGCAAGGCCCCTTCCTGGTGGACATCAGCGCTCGCCCCTACCGCGATGAAGCGACCGAAAACGACTACGTGCTGGTGATCTTCCAGGAAACCGCCGTCGACCCACAGCTGCCCGACATCGACACTGTCAGCCAGGCCGAAAACGCGATCATGAGCAACCTGGAGCGCGAGCTGCAACGCACCAAGCTGCACCTGCAGGACACCATCGAACAGGCGGAAGTCTCCAGCGAGGAACTCAAGGCCTCTAACGAAGAAATGCAGGCCGTCAACGAAGAACTGCGCTCGGCCACCGAGGAGCTGGAAACCAGCAAGGAAGAGTTGCAGTCGATCAACGAAGAATTGCTGACCGTCAATTTCGAGCTCAAGACCAAGGTGGAAGAGACGGACAAGGTTAACGACTACCTGACCAACCTGATCGCGTCCACCGACATCGCCACGGTCTTCGTCGACCGCAACATGCGCATTCGCTGGTTCACGCCACGGGCCACGGATATTTTCAGTATGTTGCCGGTAGACACCGGGCGCTCGTTGCTGGACATCACCCACCGCCTCAATTATCCGCAAATGACCGAAGACGCCGCCAACGTGTTTGAGTCGTTGAGCATGATCGAGCGGGAAATCAGCAGCAACCACGACCGCTGGTACATCGCGCGGTTGCTGCCTTACCGCTCCAGTGAAGATCACATTGATGGCACCGTGCTGACCTTCATTGATATCACCAAGCGGCGCCAGGCCGAAGAGGAACTGCGCCTGGGTGAGGAGCGCATGCGCCTGGTTGCCGAGAGCACCCATGACTTTGCCATCATCATCCTCGATGTCCATGGCGCCATCACCGACTGGAACACCGGTGCCGAATTGATCTTTGGCTACACCAAGGACGAGGTGCTGGGTGCTTATTACGACCTGATTTTCTCCCCGGAAGACCGCTCCGCTGGTGTGCCGGAGTGCGAACTGCGCACCGCCCGCGAACATGGGCGTGGCGAAGATGAACGCTGGCATGTGCGCAAGGACGGCAGCCGCTTCTATTGCAGTGGCGAGGTCACGCAGCTCAAGAGCGATAGCTTGCGCGGCTACGTCAAGATTGCCCGCGACCTTACCGGCCACAAACGGACCCAGGACGAACAGAATCAGCGCTTGAAGGAAACCCAGACCAACAGCCATCTCAAGGATGAGTTCTTCGCGGTGATGTCCCACGAACTCAAGCATCCGTTGAACCTGATTCAGCTGAACGCCGAACTGTTGCGGCGCTTGCCCGCCACCAAGGTTGCGGGCCCGGCCATCAAGGCGGTCAATACCATCTGCGAGGCGGTGTCCAGCCAGGCGCGGATCATTGACGACCTGCTGGATGTCGCACGGGTTCGCACGGGCAAACTGAAGCTGAAAAAGCAACCGATCGACCTGATTCGCACCCTCAAGGACATTCACAGCGTGGTGCTTGCCGACGGCCACCGTCGCCAGGTCAGCCTTCAGACACCTTCGGTGCCGGGCCGTTTGATCGTTGACGTGGACCCCACGCGTATCGAGCAAGTGATCTGGAACCTGGTCAACAATGCCCTGAAATTCACTCCCGAGGACGGCCAGGTGCAATTGGTGGTCAGCCGCTCGGACGGGCATGCGCAACTGGACGTCATCGATAGCGGCGCGGGCCTGGCCCAAGACAGCCTGGAAGAAATCTTCGACCTGTTCGGGCAAGCGGAAAACCAGCACCAGACCCACCAACGCGAAGGTCTGGGAATTGGTTTGTCGTTGGTGCGGCAATTGGTGGAGGCCCACGGCGGTTCGGTGAGCGTGCATTCGCGAGGGCTGGGCTTTGGTTGCACCTTTTCGATCTGGCTGCCGCTATGCGAACAGCAGGATCATCTGCTGGATAGCGGCGCTACCCAGAACGAAGATCAGCGCCTCAATGGCCTCAAGGTTTTATTGGTCGATGATTCAGCCGAAGTCCTTGAGGTGCTGAACATGCTGCTGGAAATGGAAGGCGCCCAAGTGAGCGCCTTCAACGACCCTTTAAGCGCACTTGAAACAGCCCGGGATGCCCAGTACGACGTGATTATTTCGGACATCGGCATGCCTAAAATGAATGGCCATGAGCTGATGCAGAAGCTGCGCAAATTAGGCCACCTTCGACAGGCTCCGGCTATTGCATTAACCGGCTACGGCGCTGGCAATGACCAGAAAAAGGCCACTGAATCAGGCTTTAATGCGCATGTCAGCAAACCCGTGGGCCATGACTCGTTGATCTCCTTGATCGAAAAACTGTGCCGCTCACGCCGTTAGGGTTGGGGTTGACGGTCAAGGGTAGATGAACTGAGAAAAGCGCACGGACGCCCCTGTTGGTCGCGACACCTGGGTATCCACACTGCCCACCGTGTCGCTGCGCAAGGTCAGGTACAGCACTGCCTGGCCGGCGCTGTCGCTCAGCATCCAGACGCTTACACCCTCCCCGGCCGCCCTGGCCTTGAGCGGCTGCGGCTGGAGCATCTCGATATTGAAACCGCGCAGCAGCTCACCGCTCAACTCGACCTCCAGGGGTTCTTGGGCCTTGCCTTGCACATGAATCACCAGCCCATCGGAGGCGCCATTGCGCAAAAAGCGTTGGTACTCCACGCGCAACTGCCCATCGGCACTGCGCACCTCGCGGGTACTCAGCGGCCCGCTGGAAAACAGGCCCGCCAGGCTCAAACCCATCAGCACCAGCAGCGCGTACCAACCCACCCTTTCAAAGCGCCAGACCTTGCGCTGCAAGGCCATATCTTCCGGTACCGGATAGTTGCGGCTCTGTAAGTCGTCGGGGTCTGGGTTGTTCATAGCGCGGCCCGGACTCAGCCTTTGCTGTGCTCGGGAGAAGACGGCCCTTTGGTGACACCCCGTGGGCCGGCAATCGCCCATATCGCGGCGCCCAGGAACGGCAGTACCACGACGACCGCACTCCAGCCTGCCTTGCTGGCCGAGGCGTTATCGCTGCGCCAGATGCTGTTGATGATCCACGCGTCGAGCAGTACGAGGATCACTGCCAGGCCTATCCAGAAGTAAGTGGTTTGCATGATGCACCTCCAGGTTATGTAACTTTTGGTGCGCAGGCGCAGGCAGGGTTCATTATTTTTGGGCTTTCTGCCTGGCGCTTGGTTTGCCGCCATCATGCGGGCAACTTCGCCGATCCATTCAGGAACGAACCTCTTTAAACGAGACAAGCTGAAACGTATCAGCTTTGGCAAAAGCGCGAAATATGCACGAATGCATTTTTAACCTTGACCCATCGAGGCGAGTCCTCTAAATTCAAATAACTGTATATGAATACAGTATCTTGAAACCCTTCATGGACGAGGCTTACTATGAAAAGCACCCCTTCGAAATTTGGCAAAACACCCCATCAACCCAGCCTGTGGACCCGCGCCGATGCGCTCAAAGTCCATGCGGACGACCCCACCACCACCCAGCCGCTGGTCAGTGCGAACTTCCCGGTATTGAGTGACGAGGTTTTTATCTGGGACACCATGCCGCTGCGTGATATCGACGGCAACATCACCTCCGTTGACGGCTGGTCGGTGATCTTCACCCTCACTGCGGATCGCCACCCAAACGACCCGCAATACCTCGATCAGAATGGCAACTACGACGTTATCCGCGACTGGAACGATCGCCATGGCCGGGCAAAGATGTACTACTGGTTCTCCCGCACCGGCAAAGACTGGAAACTCGGCGGCCGAGTAATGGCTGAAGGGGTTTCGCCCACCGTGCGCGAATGGGCTGGCACACCGATCCTGCTGAACGAACAAGGCGAAGTGGACCTGTACTACACCGCCGTCACGCCCGGCGCGACCATCGTCAAGGTGCGTGGCCGCGTGGTGACCACCGAGCATGGCGTCAGCCTGGTGGGCTTCGAGAAGGTCAAGCCGCTGTTCGAGGCGGACGGCAAGATGTACCAGACCGAAGCGCAAAACGCCTTCTGGGGCTTTCGCGATCCATGGCCATTCCGCGACCCGAAAGACGGCAAGCTGTACATGCTGTTCGAAGGCAACGTGGCCGGCGAGCGCGGTTCGCACAAGGTCGGTAAAGCCGAAGTCGGCGACGTGCCGCCAGGCTATGAAGACGTCGGCAACTCGCGCTTTCAGACCGCCTGCGTCGGGATCGCCGTGGCCCGCGACGAAGACGGCGACGACTGGGAAATGCTGCCACCGCTGCTGACCGCGGTCGGCGTCAACGACCAGACCGAACGCCCGCACTTCGTGTTCCAGGACGGCAAGTACTACCTGTTCACCATCAGCCACACCTTCACCTACGCCGACGGTGTAACCGGCCCGGACGGGGTGTACGGTTTCGTCGCCGATTCGCTGTTCGGCCCGTATGTGCCGTTGAACGGCTCTGGCCTGGTACTGGGCAACCCGTCCTCCCAACCGTTCCAGACCTACTCGCACTGCGTCATGCCGAACGGCCTGGTGACCTCCTTCATCGACAGCGTACCGACCGACGACACCGGCACGCAGATCCGTATCGGCGGCACCGAGGCACCGACGGTGGGCATCAAGATCAAAGGGCAGCAAACGTTCGTGGTCGCCGAGTATGACTACGGCTACATCCCGCCGATGCTCGACGTTACGCTCAAGTAAACGGAGGCTGTAAGACAACGGGTTTGAATTCGATGACAAACCCGTAGTGGATAGCATCGAGATATCCCGTCTAATGCAACTTACCCCAACTCACTGGCTACAAGGATGTAGCCAGTGAGTTGGGGTGTGCGCCGCACCTGTGGCGAGGGAGCTTGCTCCCGTAGCGGTTCGACAGCAGACGCTGATCTCACTGACACGCCGCGATCCAAATGTTGGGAGTACAGGTAGATACGCCTAGGCTGACAGGCCGTCACGGGAGCAAGCTCCCTCGCCACAGGTTCAGCGTCACATCACCGTTGCTTGGAGATTCAGGAAATATAAATCCCCGCCCCATTCAACTGAGTCATATTCACGCCAACCAACGTCACAGAATTGTCCCCGAAGGACAGCAGCGCGTTGTCCTCGAACATCGAGACATGGGAGCGATAATCGTATTGCTGTCCCAAGTCAGGAATACCCATGAACACCAGCTTATCGCTGGCCTGGTACCCCTCGACCCGGTCATTACCAAAGAGGCCGTTGAACAGGAAGGTATTGCTGCCACCGCCCGACACAATCAGGTCATTGCCCGCCCCGCCAACGGCGTGACCCACAATAAGCCAGGTCAGCGCCTGGCGGGTGATGTGTCCACGGCCTTTGCGCTGCTGCTCAAGGCCACCCAGGACGTGCGTCCGCAAGCCGCCACCAGCATCGTATTGACCTGCACGATTTCCATCACCAGCCATTGGCTGAGCAAACGCCTGCCGGACATCACCTCTTGTGTCGGCGGCGCAGTTGCGCGGAGGATCGACCCGAGTTCCGAAGTGCGCAACCTCGACCATGGCGATGCTGATCTGGCGATTCGCTACAGCCCTCGCAAGCATGCACTGAGCCATTCGGCGCTGTTGCAGCACTTCATCAACGGTTTGCTGCGCACCGCAGGGCAGCCGCCGGCATCCTCCGTCAGGTGTTTTTTTTCAGTTGCGCGAGGTAACGCTCCACTTCCCCCGATAACCAATGGGAGAACTCGCGTTGTTTATCTTCCGAACTTTCCCTGGGTGGCCACACCAGCCAATAGGGGTACGCGTACGGTGCACTGACGTCACACAGCTGGATCAGTTCGCCCCGCTCGATAGCGTCATGCACCAGGCTGCGCCGCTCCAGCGCGATGCCTTGCCCCAGGCGAACGGCTTCCAGCACCAGGTTGGAGTCATTGCTGCATAAACCCTTGCGCTCGCTGCCCATCTCGACACCTGCAGCCTCGCACCAGGGCAACCAGGACTCAGTGTTGTAGATGATGGTGCTGTCGACCACCTCCTGCGGTGTCTGCGGCAGGCGCCCGCCATTGAAATGAGGGGCGGCAACCACAACGACTTCATCATGAAACAACAGCTTTTGCTCGACGCCCTCCCAATCCCCCTTGCCCATGCGGATGCCGATATCCACTGACTCCTGATGCAGATTGGAGATGGTCAAGCTGGCTTGCAGACGAATGCCGATATCAGGGTAAAGCTGCTGAAAACCCGGTAGTCGCGGTAACAGCCAGGACCGGCCGAACGACGGCAGAACCGCTACCACCAACTCCCCCATCTTGGGCTGTGCCTGGATCAATCGGGTGGCCTCGGCGATGTCGCCCAGCGCTTTGCGGATCTGCAACGCATACAGGCGCCCATCCTCGCTGACTCGCAAGCCGCGCCCTTCGCGCACGAATAGCGTCAACCCCACAATTTCCTCCAGCACCTTGATCTGCTGGCTGATAGCAGAATGCGTGACGTGCAACTCCTTGGCAGCCAGGGTGACGCTCCCCAATCTGGAAGTGGCTTCGAAACTGCGCAGGCAGGTCAATGGAGGAAATGCACTCATGTAAGCTCAGCTAACCTGTTCTGGTAAAAATTATCGATATTTTGAGGGCTATACCAACGTTAAAGTAACCTCAAATTAACAATTCCTGCCAGCCACGGGCGTCTTTCCGTTCCACCGTCACCTCGAGAACAGCGGAGCGTCTTCGATGAAAACCACCCTCATGGAACCAAGCCTCCGGACCACCCGCCTCAACCAGGCCCCGCAGGTATTACTGACGAAAATGGACCAGGGGCGCCATGCCCTGAAATGGCTGGTGACCAAGGATCAACTACTCTCCTTCTGGCTGGAGCAGCAGGCCTATGTGATCGCGCTGAAGGGCCGCCATTGGATGACGTCCCAAGGCATTGATGTCTGCCTGGAACAAGGGACTTTCACCTGCCTTGCGCCGGGCCTGATCCTGCTGGAAGGCGAAGGGGAAATTGCGCTGTACCTGGCCGACCACGAGGCCACCCCCCGCGCCTGGGGGCTGCTGCTCAACCTGTACAAGTACCTCAAGCATCCCCACTGCACGTTGAAAATTACCCTGACGTAAATGGAGGTTTCATGAAACTGGTCGGCATGCTGGACTCGCCTTACGTGCGCCGCGTAGCAATTTCCCTGGATCTTTACGGCGTCGACTTTGAGCATCAGCCACTTTCGGTATTCAGCACCTACGAACAATTTGCCAGCATCAACCCGGTGGTAAAAGCGCCCAGCCTGGTGCTGGACGATTCAACCGTACTGATGGACTCAAGCCTGATTCTCGATTACTTCGAAGCGTTGGCCCCGACTGATAGAAAGCTGTTGCCACAGCAAGCCAGCGCGCGCGCCCAAGACCTACAGTTGATTGGCCTCGCCCTTGCTGCCTGTGAGAAAACCGTACAGATCGTGTACGAACATAACCTGCGCCCCGCAGAAAAACTCCACGAGCCCTGGCTCGACCGAGTAACCGGCCAGTTGCTGGCCGCCTACTCAGCCTTGGAAAAACGCCTGGCCCATGCGCCGGATGCAGGCTTGACCCAAGGTGCCATCAGCGCAGCAGTGGCCTGGTCTTTCAGCCAGTTCACAGTGGCCTCAGTGGTTAACGCCGAGGCCTTCCCGCACCTGCAGCGCCATGCTGGGAGGCTCGAGAAACACCCGGCCTTCAAGCGATACCCCATCGCATAAGCCCCCTGCAACGTACCACGAGCCGGCACATGCCGGCTCTTTGCGCTGCGCTCACATGAACGGCCTCTATGTACACCGTCTTTTCCTCACCCACCGCCAATGGCTATAAAATCCTGCTGATGCTGGAGGCCCTGGCGGTCAGTTATGACATTTGCCACATCCATCTCGCCGGCGATGAACAACACCTTCCCGCGTATATGCAGGTGATCCCGCACGCCAAAATCTCGGTGCTGCTGGACAACGACAACCAGCAAGTGGTGGTGGAGTCTGCCACGGTGCTTCTATATCTGGCGGAAAAACACACACGTTTTGGCGGCACATCGCCTGTCCAACGCTGGCAAGTGATGCAGTGGCTGATCTGGCAAGTCAGCACATTGATCGCAAAGCCCCGCGCCGCAATCGGTAGCAGCGTCGCAGAGCCCGATAACCGCTTGGGTTGTAGCCGATTTCCGTCAGCCCCAGCACGGCCCACCGTAGCTTGTGTCTCGATTTCCTCCAGGTGATTGTTGAGCTCTTTACGCGCTTCTAGACTCCGCCGCCGTGGGGCAAGTCCCTTTCCCCTCATGATTCCCACAGGCGGCACGGCGCAGATTTTTTTGCCGCCGCCACTCGCAAGGAGAATTTCCTGGGCGGCGCTGAACTGAACTCAAAGCCACGACCGCCAAGGGCCGTGTGGTCAACTGCTCGACGGTCAATAACCCGAATTACTGCATCCTTTCCATCACCATGGATCAGGACAGGAAGGTTGTCGGGTTTGAGGCCGATGCAGGCGAACCGCTGCTGCCCAGTGGTTACCAGTCAGTCAAATTTGGGCCGCCTTAGCCCTCTACGTTGATGCTGGCGAACAAAAAAAGAAGCCTACCAACGTCATTTTCACCAATAAAGGATCGTCCTCGACAATGAAACCCGTCATCGTCGCCATCGCCCTACCGCTCTTTGCAGGCTGCGTCACGCCGAAATATTGGGAAGCTACCGGCGGCAACCCGTCCGATGGGCTGGTCCAACTCTCCTACGTACATACGCCATTCGAGCTCGGCCAAATCCGGGAATCCCAAGGTTTGGCGATCGCCACGGGGCGCTGCCAGTTTTGGGACTACGCACGCGCAGAACGCGAAGGTGCGGAGAGATCCGTGTGCCGAACGATGGGGCAATTTCATTGCCTGGAAACCACCGTGACTCAGGATTATCGGTGCCAAATGTGACATCCACCCAAAGCGCAACGAGGCAGTTTGGAAAACCGAATCAAAGGTGCAATGCGGGCGTGGACTCGCGAACGCCATGGACAGAAGGAACCCGGACACGCAGCGCAATCAGCAACGCAGCCAGCAGCATCAGCATCGCTGCCGCTATGAATACGCCCGCGCTGCCACCGAGGCTGAACACTGCTCCGCCAGCGGCGGCGCCCGTGGCGATGGCGGACTGCACAGATGCCACCACCATGCCCCCGGCGCTTTCCGCCTGATCAGGTACCGCGCTGGCGACCCAGTTCGACCACGCCACCGGCACACCGCCGAAGGCCAAGCCCCATATTGCCAGCAGTACTGCCTGCACCGGCAACGAGGGTGGCAACAGCACCAACGCCAGTGCTGCAACCCCGACCAGCGCAGGCATTAACACCAGAGTGGCCAGCGGGTGGTGCTCCAGCAGCCTGCCAGCCAACAGCGTGCCGAAGAAGTTCGCCACACCGAACCCCAGCAACATCAGCGACAGCCCTTGCGGGCCGATGCCGGTAGTGCCTTCCAGGAATGGCCGAACATAGGTGAACATCGCAAAGTGGCCGCTATGCACCAGCACACAACCGAACATCCCCATGGCGATGCCCGGGCGCTGCAACACTTCGAAAACGGTGCGCAGACGTGCCGGCCGGCGCGGCGCGAGGCGCGGCAAAGTCAATGACTGAAAAGCCAGGGTCACCATGCCTACCGCCGCTGCTGCAAAGAACGCACTGCGCCAGCCGTATAGCCCACCCAGATAGCTGCCCAGCGGCACGGCAACAACCGTCCCGATAGCAATCCCGCTGAAAATGATCGAAAGCGCCCGAGGCAACAAAGCACTCGGCACCAAGCGCATCGCCACGGCCGCAGCCATGCTCCAGAACCCGCCTAGGGCAATCCCCAGCAAGATGCGCATCAACAACAGCACCGCGAAGCTGGAGGAAACGGCGACCAGAAGATTGGAGGCAACCATCAGCGTGGAAAACCCCAGCAACACCCAACGTCGGTCGATGCCGCGGGTCAGGCCTGGCACCAACAAACCGGCGAACAGCGCTACCACTGCTGTCACCGTTACCGCCTGGCCAGCCAGTGCTTCGGACACTCCCAGATCAGTCGCCATCAGTGTTAACAAACTGGCCGGAAGGTACTCAGCGGTCAGTAATCCGAACACCCCCATTGCCAGCGAGAAGACCGCCATCCACGCGGGGGCCGCAGGCTCTGCCTCCGAGAAGGCGCCGGGATGGCGGTTGGATACGGCATTGCATATACAGTCAGTCATTGCATGGATCTCCAGTCTTCATTTCAAGCCGCAGTCTAGGCGCCGGAAACTGGATGATCTATGATCAAAAACCTCTACTTTTTGACTAAAACACCTGAACAATGTCTGCAAAACAGTTTGCTCTTTCCTCGGATCTCATCAACGAGCTGTTGCGCGGTATGCGCCTGCGTGGCGTCGAATACCGGCGTATACAAACGAGTCCGACTTTCGGTTTGGGCTTCGCTGAAAAACCTGGGCATGCCTGGTTCCATTTCATGGCGGTCGGCAATGCGGTACTGCGAATGGCGGACGGCACCACCTACACGCTGTCTGCCGGCAATGCCGTGTTCATCTCCCATGGCGCCGCCCATCAACTGTCTTCCCATGCGGACGCACCCGTTCAGGACATCGACGGTCTAGACAGCGTCCCCCTCGGTGACACCGTGAGCGCGGTGCACACCGCAACCGATGCCGGCCCAACGCCGAGCACAATTTTGTTCAGTGGTTGCATGGAGTTTGAACTGGGCAGTATCCATGGCCTTGGCAAACTGATGCCGGGCCTGATGTTGATTGATGCCGGCGGCCAGCGCTACCCTGGACTGGTGCCTATCCTGAGCACCATGGAACGCGAGGTCAGCGCCGCACGTGTGGGCTTCGCCGGTATCCTCGCGCGGTTGGCCGACGTGGTGGCCGCCATGGTCGTTCGCGGCTGGGTGGAGTGCGCTTGCGGTAATGCCTCTGGCCTGGTCGCCGCCTTGCGCGATCCACGCTTGGCCGGTGCGCTGCTAGCGCTCCATCAACAACCGGGCCGCGACTGGACCGTTGCCCAGTTGGCAGAGCAATGCAATACCTCACGCTCAGCCTTCGCGGATCGCTTCCAGGTGACGATTGGCATGACGCCGCTGCGCTATGTCACTGAACTGCGAATGCGGCTCGCAAGCCAGTGGCTGACCCTCGAAAGGCTGCCGATCGAAGAGGTAGCACAGCGATTGGGCTATACATCCCAGGCCGCTTTCAGCCGCGCATTCAAACGCATTACGGGCAAGACACCGGGATTAAGTCGCAAGGTGAGGCAGCCCGTTGTTACTTGACGCTGAGCGCATGTAGTCGAGGATCTGTGCCTCTGAATCATTTAATGAAAACCGCTCGTGACTACCTGATCGAAAGCCAGCACTGGGACCTCTCAGGCTCTGCATAGGACCCGATCCGCGGTAGCGCCCCCTCATCGCGTGTTTTCAACCTCCATTGAAAGATCACTCCTACACCTTCTCCAAACACCTCCGACGGCCCCATCTGAAATACCCAACAGTCACGAAAAATGACGAGCCCTTTTCTACAATAACCGTTATGTATTGAGTTGTTCTGGGCAAGAAGCCCACGTCTCCATTCATCTCATGAAGAACTTGGATCATGCTAAATACTTCGTTTTTTCCCTCATTACGTACCGCCATCGGTACAGCCCTGCGGCCACGACAGCTCAACCGAGAGGAGGAGCGCCTGGTCCACTACTACCGTTGCTTGTCGGAGCCGGATCGTGAAGCGGTGCGCTGCCTGATGTTTGCGGTCAGGGAAACCAGCGAGGTGAACACCCTCCCCCATAAAAAGTGACACCGCCATGGTGTCAGCGAACGATGACGTACCTGCGGGTTGGACATCTAGCCGGCAGCCCGTCACTAACACCCTCGCGATGGATTTTTCTACCCACAGAGCATGCCTGCTGCCCTCATAGGCAACGCCATTACGTGCGTGATTGTGACCGCGACCTCGCCGCCGAGACGTTCTACCTTGCCAGAGTACGAAGCCCCATTGCCGTGGAGGATCTGCATATCCCCATGCCCGCCTCCGTCAACCTCCAGCCCCGATTTCCCTTCGGTGGCCTGACCATCTCCCGCTGCGTGAACGCCCTGATCCGACAGGATCTGCTCGACCCGCTGCCTTATGTGCGCCGGCACATCTGCGGCGATTGGGGGGATGTGCGCGCAGAGCATCGCCGCTACGGCGAACCACCTGATATTGCGAACCGTCGCGTCGTAACTCAATCAACCACGAGACTTTGAGCCCCCGCCTGTCGAGGGCTCTCTGCCATGTGCTCGCGCAGGCTCCGCTACTCGCTTTTCGCCCGGAATTTCTCGCCATCCCCTGTTTCCAGCCACTGTGCATTAACGCTCAACAGCCTGGCTACCTTATCGAGCTGCGAGTGTGGGATACCACGAGAAAACCAATTGGTCAGCCGCTGGGGGCTGATCTTCAGAAATAGCGCGAAATCCATTGGCGCGATCTTGCACTCCGTCAGCACTACCCGCAGACGCACGCCGGACCATTCCGCGCTGGCAGCGCGAAGCATCGTTGATCGTCGCCCCGTGTGCGTTTCTTTCCGTTGGCCGTAGACCATTCCTTGCTCCTTGTGTAGCTCCATGTGTTTTTTGCCCCGTTCACACTGCGGGTTCACTGAGTATAAACACCGCGTTCATGGGGTCCAATTCTCATGTCTCATAGCTTCTTCGGGTGAGCATTGGGGGCGCATCACGCAGCGAGGCCTTTTCAAGCAGTTGCCAGGATAGGAAGGTTGTCGGGGTTGAGCTGATGAAGGCGAGCTGCTGCTGTCGCATGATGGGGCAAGTCCACCGCCTGGAAACCACCGTGACTCAGGATTATCGGTACCAGAAGTGACGCGTGACCAAAGGTCGATGCACGCCGGGAAGATGAATAAACAGTAGCAGGCTTGGTGACAGGTGAACTGAGCGAATCCAGTAGCAATACGAATTTGAGTCTTACCGGATCACCCTGAGCACCCACGGTTTTGCACACAAAAAAAGACGCCGAAGCGTCTATTCCGTAAATCGCAGGCAAAAAAAAAGCCACTCGTTAGAGTGGCTTTTTCATTAATGCTTGGAGCGGGAAACGAGACGTTCACTGGGTAGCTTACTTATTGATTTAAAGGGTATTTATTTCAATACAAATGATGCACCAAGACTCGATTGTGTACTTGTTTTTGAAGGTTTTCAACCACGGTCATCTGATCATTGCAGGCGCTCCATTCTCCCCCTTGGCCAGATCAAACAGCCCGCCACGCACTCAGGTCCCACTCTTGACCTTGCTCCAGACCCGCGTACGCACCCGCTCCAGTTTCAACGGCAGCGGCTCCAGTGCAAACAGCGTATCGAGCACTGCTTTGGAAGGATACACCCCCGGATTATCGCGCACCTTCGCATCAACCAGCCCTTTGGCGTCCTTGTTGGCATTGGCATAGCTGAGGTAGTTGGACGATGCGGCGATCACCGGCGGGCGCAGCATGTAGTCGATGAACGCCAGGCCCTGCAGGGGATTCGGCGCGTCATTGAGCAGCACCAGGTTTTCCACCCAGATCGGCGCGCCTTCCTTGGGAATGCTGTACTGGATCCGGCGCCCATTGCCGGCGGCATCGGCAGCTTTGCGTGCGTCCATCACGCCACCCGCCCAGCCGACGACGGCGCAGATATCGCCGTTGGCCAGGTCGGTGATAAAGCGCGAGGAGTCGAAGTAGCGGATGTGTGGGCGCAGTTTCAACAGCAGCGCCTGGGCCTTCACATAGTCGTCCGGGTTCTGGCTGTTATAGGGCAGCCCCAGATAGTGCAAGGCGATCGGGATGATTTCAGCGGGCGCATCCAGCATGGCTACGCCGCACTCGCCCAGCTTGGCGAGATTTTCCTCCTTGAAAATCAGGTCCCAGGAATCCACCGGTGCGTCATTGCCCAGCAGCGCCTGGACTTTGGCTACGTCGTAGCCGATGCCGGTAGTGCCCCACAGATATGGCACTGCAAAGCGATTACCGGGGTCGTTGCTACTGACCTTGGCCAGGATGTCCGGGTCAAGATGGGACAGGTTGGGCAGTTGCGAGCGATCCAGCTCCTTGAGCACGCCGGCCTTGATCAGGTTTGGCAGCAGGTCGCCGGTGGCGACCACCACGTCATAGCCACTGCGCCCGGCCATGAGTTTGCTTTGCATGACCTCGCTGTTGTCGAACACATCGTAGGCCGATTGAATGCCGGTCTGCGCCTGGAAATCCTTCAGCGTAGTGGGCGCGATGAAGTCATACCAGTTATAGATATTGACCTTTGACTCCGCCGCCTGAGCGCAAGCCATTGCGCCGCTGATAACGGCAGCCAGTCCCCATTGCATACATCGAATAGCGATCATCACGAACTCCTGGGCCGGCACCTGCGCACCAGCTGATTATTGTTATGGAGGGTACAAACGCGGTCAGCGAATCAGCAGTTCACGGCGGCCGTCGGGGTGCTCCACAGCCTCGCCTTGCAACAGCAACCGACGATCATTGAGGTAGTGATAATCCCTGCGAGCCGCCTTGATTTGAGTAAGGTCCAGACTGATCACCTGGCGTGTTTCTTCGCGCCCGGCTTCGTACAGCACGCGTCCAAACGGGTCGACCACCGCACTGCCGCCGGCGAATACCAAACCGTCATCGCCCTGCCCTGCGCGGTTGACCATCACGCAGAACACCTGGTTTTCCTGGGCCCTGGCCATGATCGCAGTGCGGTGCACCGGACCGTAGGGGTCCATGTTGCCGTTAGTAACGATGATTAACTCAGCCTCCAACTGCGCCAGTGCCCGCGCCGTTTCCGGCAGCTCGATGTCGTAACAGATCAGCAGGCCGACACGCACGCCGTTCCACAGCGTGGTGACAAAGCGATCGCCCGGTGTAATGTCTGCACGTTCGGAGGGCCACAAATGGGTTTTGCGATACTGCAAGGCAATACCCTCGGGTGTGATCAATACCGAGGTGTTGTAATAGACGCCCCCATCACGTTCGACCAAGCCAATCACAACCGACACATTGCGTTGGCGCACCGCCTGTTGCACGGTTTGCAGCGTCGGGCCGTCCAGGGGCTCGGCGACATTGGCCAGTTGTTCACCACCGACGAAGCCCATCAAATGGGTTTCCGGAAATACCAGCAAGTCGGTGTCCGCGTTGCAGTTGGCGATGGCCTCCAAGGTGCGTCCCAGGTTATAAGCGATATCACCGTCGCGGCCGACTAACTGCAAGAGTTCAATGTTCATGGCAGGTCCTTGGGCAAAGTGCAAACCCGAATTTACCCGGGCCTTCAAATCAGTATGGGGTGCAGCGCAATGGGAAAAAATCACTTCAATGGGGTACCCCGCAATGGGTAGTCAAACCAATTTGACCTTGCAGGACGTGGCCTGGCATGACGCGGTCGGGCGGCTGATCGAAAACCTCGACCAACCGCACTTCTGGGCCTCCATGACGCGTTTGCTCGGGCGCTATGTGCCGGTGGACAGCTGGGTGGTACTGATCTTCAACCCTGGCAGGCCACTGGTACTGGCTGAATCGCCTACGGAGGAAGGTGGCACCGACTCGCTGTTCCAGGACTACCTCAAGGGGCTTTACCTGCTCGATCCGTTTTACCTGGCCAATCGTGAATCACCGCGAAGTGGGCTGTTTCAACTGGACGACGTTGCCCCTGAGTGTTTTGAGCAGACCGATTATTACCAGCGCTATTTTCGCCTGAACGTGGTCGCCGATGAAATCCACCTCAATGTGCAACTCGATCCCCAGCGCACCCTGAGCCTGTCGTTGGGCAGCCGTTGCCGTTTCAGCCAGGAGCAACTGGCCCTGCTGCGGTTGATCCAGCCCTGGGTGGCCGGGCTGATGCGTCAGCGTTGCGTGTTTGAACAGGCTTCGAACAGCGCGCCGGCAGCAGAGCCGTCAACAGACTGGCAAGAGCGCCTGCTGTCACCGACGTTGCAGATCAGCTCGGCGTTGTCGACCCGTGAGGCCGAGGTGGCGCAACTGATGCTCAGCGGCTGCTCAAACAAAGAGATCGCCCGCAAGCTGGCGATCTCTGCCGAAACGGTCAAGGTTCACCGCAAGCATATGTACAACAAGCTGGGGATCAAATCCCAGTCCGAGCTGTTCCTGTTGTTCCTTCAGGCTCAGGAGTGAACAGCAGCCGTCCAACCCACCTTCGTCATCGCCGCCAGCAATTGTTCGGGCTTGAGCGCCAACGCTTGCCGGCCACGGCCCTGCAGGTCGTTGGCGGCCAACAGAGCGTTGAGAATTGCTTCCTCGACGGCGTCCGCAGCGGCCACAAACAACGCGGAGATGTAGTCGTTATTGACCATCTGTAAGGCCGTGGTCGGCGGGCCGGGTTGCCCGAGATTAGCAACCGGCAAGCCGGTATTTCCTACCGAGAACGCGATGAAGATGTCGCCGCTGTCGTCTTCGGTGCCGCCACCAACCCGTGCCAAGCCGATACTCGCGCGCTGTGCCAGGCGCGTGCATTGATGGGGCAGCAAGGGCGCATCGGTAGCGATGGTGATCACGATAGAACCCATGCCAGGCACGCCGACGTTCACCGGCCCGTCGTAAGGCGAAGGCGTGTCTTGCAATACGCTGCCCACCGGGTAACCCGCCACGCGCAATGCGCTGCGTACGCCGTAGTTGGCCTGCACTAGTGCGCCCACGGTCCAGCCGCCCTCTTCTGCGCTCAGCACGCGAGACGACGTACCAATCCCACCTTTGAATTCATGGCAAATCATGCCGTTGCCGCCGCCCACACAGCCTTCCTGCACCGGGCCGCTGCGTGCATCCGCCAATGCGGCGTGCACATGCTCGGCGGTGACGTGCTGGTCCCAGATATCGCTCAAAATGCCATCGTAGGTTTCCAGTACCACCGGCATGCACCAATAGGTGTGTTGCTTACCCATCTCGCGCTCGGCGGCCACCAGTGCATCACGCACCACACCAACGCTATGGGTGTTGGTGTAGGCAATGGGCGTGGTCAGTAAACCGGCTTCGCGAATCCACTCAAGGCCGGTGGCATCGCCATTGCCGTTGAGTACGTGAACGCCGGCAAAACACGGCGCCAGATGGGCCGCGACCGGGCGCGGCTCGATGACGGTCACACCGGTATGCATCGAGCCGTCGGCGCTTTCAGCATTGAGGGTGTGATGGCCGACGCGCACGCCGGGCACGTCGGTAATGGCGTTGAACGCCCCAGGGGTGCCCGTGCCAATGGTGATGCCTAGGTCTCGTAAACGCATGTTTTAACTCTCAATAGTCGAGTGAAGAACGTGCGTGAAGTCTAGGTTGGCGGCGGATGCGTGACGATAACCTCCTGTGGGTACCCTCGGGACGTTAGGCCATTCGTACGATTTATCGCAGCACCCATACGACAGCGACCTCCCCATCGTCAGTAACGTCCTTGGGTCGCCGAGCTTCATCTTATTTTTTCTTGCGCTCGGCCTTCTTAGCATAGGCGGATGAAATCAACGCCCGGCACGCTCGGCTTCCACGCCTGTATAACGACCACCCTGTATGTAACGACACTATGGCTGTTTACGGCGATTCAGGTCGCGCGAGCGGCCAGCCCGATCGATACCGTCACCAGCACTCAACGCCTGCAAGACCTCCAACTGAAAAGCTTGCAATCCCAGGCACTTGGAACCCCGGATGCACTGACCGCAACACCCCTGCCCTTCGCCAATGCGCTGAAGCTGCCGGAAGAATCACCCTGTTTCGTTATCCGCACTGTGGAGTGGAAAGGTGCAGATGATTTCGACTGGCTGGAGCGCGCGCCGGCGATCCTGGGGCACTGTGTGGGCGGTGAAGGGCTGACGATTTATCGTCGCTGGGTAGCGGCGCAACTGATGGCCCATGGGTACATCACCACGCAGGTGCTGATATCGGCGCAAGACCTGAGCAGCGGGCACTTGATCGTTCAGCTTATCCCTGGGCGCGTGGGCAAAATCGATCAGCAACCGCAATCCCTTGGCTGGCCAGGCATGGCCTTTCCCGCAGCCAAAAGCGAACTGCTGAACGTGCGCGACCTGGACCAGGCGTTGGAAAATGTGCGCCGCCTGCCAGGCCAGGCCGCGACAACGCTGAATCTGATTCCAGGCGTTGAACTGGGTGAAAGCGATGTGATCATCCAGCAACCGCCGCAGGCACGCCGAGTGTTTGGCCTGCTGACTGCCGATAACAGTGGTATCGACGCCACGGGCCGTCACCAGCTCGGTGGGATTGTCGCCGTCGATTCTCCGACCGGGCTTTACGACCAACTGCTGCTGACCTACAGCACCGACACCGACATCAATAACCACACCCGTGGGTCTTCGGCTAAAAGCCTGGCCTGGAACGTGCCCGCAGGCTATGCCCTGCTGTCGTTCGGTGCCAGCGAGTGGAACAGCAAGCAAGCCTTATTCAAAGACCTCGGGGGGCGCAGTATTGCGTTCAGCTCGCGCACCCGACGCGTCGATGCCGGGCTCGATTACGTGGTGAGTCGCTCCAATCGCAGCAAAAGTGTGCTCAACGCTCGCCTGGTCAATCGTGAGGATCGCGCCTGGGTAGCCTCCACCGAACTGCAGCAATTGCACCGGCAGATCACCAGCTATGAACTTGGCCTGACCCACCGCGCCAACCTGCGCTTTGGCAAACTAACGGCGCAGGCTGGTGTGCGCGGCTCACTGCCCGGACTCAGCAAGACGCCCGGCGCGCTCTATGAGCAACAGGACTGGAACGGTCGCTATCACCTGTTCACTGCCAAGGCGGCGTTTGAGATTCCGTTTGACCTGGGCGCAATGCGTTTGGGCTATCGCAACGCGCTGGTCTACCAATATGCGCCGGTGCCGGTGCCATCGACCGAATACATGCAGATCGGCGGCCGCTACAGCGTGCGCGGCTTTGACGGTAACACTACCCTCGCCGGCCCCACCGGCTGGACCCTGCGCAATGAGCTGTCCATCACCGCCTTCAGTGGCAGCCAGGCGTATGCGGCACTGGATGCCGGTGCGGTGTCGCCGGTGGGCGGCCAGCGGCGAGGTCGGCAGCCATTGATCGGCGCAGCTGTCGGCTTGCGCGGCAATGTCAGTCGCTTTGGTTACGACCTGGCCCTGGGCATGCCGATCAAGAGCAACGACGAGATGAACACCGCCACGCCCACCGTCGATTTCTCTCTGAGCAGCCGTTTCTAGGCGAACGCTTTTTCCCAGGGATGGGAATCCGAGTGCCACCCAGTGCGCTCACCCGGCGCCCGCAGTCACAGCTGCGGGACGCCTCTTTAACCTTCAACTCTCGAGGTCTGTATGAACCCAATGATCCAACCCACTCGGCGCCCATCCAAGCGCACGCTGCTGGCCCTCGCCTTAATGGGCAGCCTGGCGCTGTTGCAACACAATGCCCAAGCGCAACCCGCACTGACGCTGGACCCAAGCGCAGCCCAAAACGCCGCGTTGTCGCAGATCAACGACACGCCCGTGGTCAACATCGTCGCTGCGAACGCCGCAGGTGTGTCCCACAACCGCTTCACCGAGTTCAATGTCGGCGCTGCCGGGCTGATCCTCAACAACAGCACCGCAGGCGCCCAAACCACCCTGGGCGGCGCCATTGCCGCTAATAGCCTGCTCAACGGGACCTCCGCCAGCGTCATTCTCAATGAAGTCACCGGCAAAACCGCCTCAAGTCTCAATGGCATGATTGAAGTTGCGGGGCCGAGCGCCCGCGTGATCATCGCCAACCCCAACGGCATCACCGCCAGCGGCGCTGGCTTTATCAACGCCAATCGCGTGTCGTTGGTAGCGGGCACAGCGGTATTGGACGCCAACGGCCAAGTAGCTCGATTACAGACCGACCACGGCCAGATCCGCGTGGAAGGTGCTGGCCTTGACGCGTCCGGTGCCAATGAGGTCGACCTGGTCGCACGTACCCTGCAGATCAATGCGCAGCTGCAAGCCAAAAAACTCAACGCCGCGGCCTTGAAAGGCGAAGTCGACGCGATGGACCCGACCACTGTGCTCAAGCACCTCGGCGCCGACGGCCAAGCCGACATCGCTATTGATGTGGCCCAATTGGGCAGCATGCACGCAGACTCGATTCGCCTGCTCGGCAAGTCGGCCGGCGTAGGCGTGAACGTTCAAGGCAACGTCAAGGCCCTGACCGGCGACTTGAAGGTCACCGCCGATGGCAAGGTACAGATCGCTTCCACGGGCGTGTTGGACGCCAAACAGGCGCTGTCGATCGCTGGCGATCTGAGCAATCAGGGCGTGCTGCGCAATGGCGGCCCGTTGAGTCTGGTCGGCAATATCGACATCCAGGGCCCGATTCACTTCGGCGGCACGGCTGGGTCGGTTAACAACCTCAAGCCTGGCACTATTGTGACGGGCGGAGCCGCCGCCACAGGCGCTCAAAATGGTACGGGTGTGGTGATCAATCGACCGATCGCTTCGCGCCCGTCCTATGTCGTCGCGCCGCCTGTATGGAGCAAGCCGGTGGTGAGCTACCCAGCGTTCAACTGGGGCGCCTATCCGTCGTTCGCGTTTAACACTGCGACAAGCCTGAAACAACCGACCCGCATCCTCCCGCAACCACGCTACTGGTAAACCGCTCCAGCCGGGCGCGGTGGTCCACACCCGCCCGGTCACTTCTCAAGCGTTGCTGCCTGGACGATGACGAATGAAGCCTGGGGTTTCGGGCATGGTGCCAATCGCACCGGTCCGTATCATTTGCCAATGGGCAAAGCCCTCTAAACCGCATTCATATCCCGCTTGCAAACATTCACTCGGCAAAAGCCCTGAGCGCTGGGCTGGGAGACTCATGTCCGTCGATATCAATAAACACAGCTCAAAAGGCTTGTTGTTTTTTCTCGCGCTGTCACTGACCGCAGCGCTCATGAACAGCAGCGCACCCACGCCGCTGTACCCTTTTTACCAAGAACACCTGCAGATCAACGCTGTGGACCTGACCTTTATATTCGGCGCCTACGGCATCGGTGTTTTGCTGGCTTTGACGACTCTGGCGCGCATCGCCGGCCACGTCAAAGACCAGCGTTTTTTGCTGCTCCCAGCCATTGCACTGGTGCTGATCGGCGCCTGGTTGTGCGCCGAATGCGATTCGTTGTGGGCCCTATGTGCGGCCCGCGCCATCTCGGGGCTTGGTGCGGGAATCATGACGACTGCCGTGAACGTAACGCTGGTACGGTTCGGCCCACTCGACAACGGCAAGTTGGCGGCGACGCTGGCCACCTTGGCAATGATCCTGGGGTTGGCTTTCGGCCCGGTACTCAGTGGCATGGCACTGCAACTGAACCTGTACCCGGCCAGCCTGCCCTTCTGGTCGATCATGGCTCTGGTCACCATCGCCGCCCTCGGCGTACTGGCGCTCTGGCCGCGCCGCGCCCTCCAGCCCCACACCGCCGCTCACACTGCACAAGCGTCGTTACGTGAAGGGCTGCGCGGTATTGGTCGGCCCTTCCACTTGTGCGCATGGTCGGTGTTTTTCAGTTGGTCGTTCACGGCCTGCGTTTTCGTGATTGGCCCTGGCGCAGCCGAACAGCAACTGGGCTTGAGTGACCGCGGGATGTTTGGCTACAGCATGGCGGTGTACCTGTTGATCGCCGGGGCCAGCCAGCTGTATTGCAAACGCCTGGATGCAGCGCGTGCATTGCGTTCTGGGCTGCTCGCCCAGTGTGCTGCCTTCCTGCTCCTGCTGACGGCCTTCTCGGTCCATTCGCTGACGCTCGCCGCGTTGGCCCTGGTAATCGGCGGCTATGCCTACGGGGCCATTTTTGTCGGCAGTGCGCGGCTGATCAATCAGCTGGCTCCCGCCAACTGCCACGCCAAGTTGGTGGCGTATTTCTATATGACCATCTACCTGTTCAACGCTGTGCCCATTCCACTTGGGCTGCTGGTGGACGCGATGGGGCTTGCCCCCAGCGTGCTCGCCGCCTTGGTCTTTTTTCTGGGGCTCGGTGCCGTGCTGGCGATTCTCGCTGCACGGGTCCGACTCCCTCATGCGCATCAACCAACCGGTTGAGCGCTCGTCACCGTTGAATCCTCAGGGTTCTTAATTTTTTGCCTTACGTCAGTACCGGAATCATGAATAAAAAACTTAAAGTGTGCGTCACGATTGCTGCGGTGCTCGCCATTGGCGGCGCCGTCGGCCTGTACCGGCAGTCCACCTCTGCCCAACCTACCCAAACGTCGGCCGGAACGGCTGCGCCGGCCATCCAGGTGGCCGTCGCCACCGCCACGCAAGCCGATATGCCCAACACTCTGGCGGGCATCGGCGAACTGGAAGCCACCCGCCAAGTCATGGTCACCGCCGAAAGCGGCGGCCTGGTACGTTCCATTGCATTCCAACCCGGCGAGCGGGTGAAAGCCGGGCAAACCCTGGTGCAGCTCAACGATGCGCCGGAACAAGGCGAACTGGCCAGGCTTCAGGCCCAGGCCGCCAACGCCAAGGCCCAGTTACTGCGAACCCAGCGTTTGCTGCCTCAGCAGGCGGCGACGCAAGAGGAACTGGATCAAGTGCAGTCCGCCTACGCCCAGGCGCAGGCCGATATCGTGCGGATCAAGGCGCTGATCGATCAAAAACGCATCAAGGCGCCCTTCACCGGCGTGCTGGGTGTGCGCAAGGTCAACCTGGGTCAGTTCGTGCAGGCCGGCGATGCCATGGTGTCGCTGACCGACGCACAGACGCTGTACGCCAATATCACCCTGCCCGAACGTGCCCTGGCACAGCTCAAAACGGGCCAGGAGATGAGCGTCAGCGTAGATGCGTACCCGCAGCGCTTGTTCAAGGGCCACGTCAGTACCCTCGAACCACGTATCGACCCGGGCACCCGTACGGTGCTGGTCCAGGC
This sequence comes from Pseudomonas sp. PA-1-6B, assembly GCF_021609545.1. Taxonomy (NCBI): domain Bacteria; kingdom Pseudomonadati; phylum Pseudomonadota; class Gammaproteobacteria; order Pseudomonadales; family Pseudomonadaceae; genus Pseudomonas; species Pseudomonas sp. PA-1-6B. The sequence goes on along the minus strand of NZ_WJZM01000007.1, from coordinate 33,336 downwards.
CACACTAGCGAATCCGGACAACCTGCTGTCACCCGGCATGTACGCCAATGGCGAAGTCCATCTGCCAGCCAAAAAAGATGTCATCAGCGTGCCCGAAACGGCTGTGAGCTACAGCGCCTACGGTGACTTTGTCTACGTGGTCGAAGGCGCCGATACACAACTGACCAACACGGTACGCCAGGTCTACGTGAAGACCGGTGAGCGCTCCGAAGGCCGGGTCGTGCTGCATGACGGCGTAAAGGCCGGTGATCGCGTGGTCACCTCCGGTCAGTTGCGCTTGAGCAGCGGCGCCCTGGTACGCATCGCGCTCAAGGACACCGTAGGGCTCGACCAGGCCTCGAGCCGCTGATACACCAAGGATCTGAAAAATGAAATTCACCGACTTGTTCGTGCGGCGCCCGGTATTGGCGCTGGTGGTCAGCACCCTGATTTTATTGATGGGGCTGCTGGCCATAAACAACCTGCCGATTCGTCAGTACCCCCTGACGGAAAGCTCCACGCTGACGATCACCACCCAGTACCCCGGTGCTTCGCCGCAACTGATGCAGGGTTTCGTCACCCAGGCCATCGCGCAATCTGTCGCTACGGTGGAAGACGTCGACTACATGAGTTCGACGTCGACCCAGGGCAAAAGCGTGATCACTGTGCGCATGAAGCTCAACGCCGACTCCAACAAGGCCATGACCCAGGTGATGGCCAAGGTCAACGAGGTCAAATACCGCTTGCCGGAGCAGGCTTACGACCCGGTGATTGTGAAATCCTCCGGTGAAGCCACAGCCGTGGCCTATGTGGGTTTTTCCAGCCCAACGCTGTCCACTGCTGCACTCTCGGACTACTTGCAGCGCGTGGTGCAACCGCAACTGTCTTCCATCGAAGGGGTCGGCAGTATTGACCTCAACGGCGGGCAGAAAATGGCCATGCGTATCTGGCTGGATGCCAATCGCATGGCCGCCCACGGGATTTCCGGCAGCGATGTGGCCCAGGCCCTGTTGAATAACAACGTGCAGGCTGCGCCCGGTCAGGCCAAGGGTTTGTATGTGGTGTCGGACATTCAGATCAACACCGACCTGGTCGATGTCGCCGAGTTTCGCCAGTTGGTGGTCAAGTCTAGCGCTGCCGGTGTGGTGCACCTGAACGATATCGCCACGGTGGAACTGGGCGCGGCGTCCACCGACACCAGCGCCACCATGGACGGTGTGCAAGCGGTGTTTTTCGGTTTGAATGCCGCACCCAATGCCAACCCTCTGGTGATCGTCAAGAAACTCAACGAACTGCTGCCGGGCATCCGCGCCAACCTGCCGCCGGACGTGAAAGTCGCTGTGCCGTTTGAGCTGGCACGTTTTATCAGCGCATCGATTGATGAAGTACTCGGTACGCTGGGCGAAGCCATCGCCATCGTAGTGCTGGTGATTTTCTTAAGCCTCGGCTCGGCGCGGGCAGTGATCATTCCGGTGGTCACCATTCCCCTGTCGATGTTGGGTGCAGCCGCGTTCATGTCGATGTTCGGGTTCAGCATTAACTTGCTGACCTTGCTGGCGATGGTATTGGCCATCGGCCTGGTGGTGGATGACGCGATCATTGTGGTGGAGAACGTGCATCGTCATATCGAAGAAGGCAAGTCTCCCACTTATGCAGCCCTGCTGGGCGCGCGTGAGGTGGCAGCACCGGTGATTGCGATGACCCTGACGCTGGCGGCGGTGTATGCCCCCATCGGCCTCATGGGCGGGCTGACCGGTTCGCTGTTCAAAGAGTTCGCCTTCACCTTGGCCGGCTCGGTGGTGGTCTCGGGCATCATCGCGCTGACGCTGTCGCCGGTCATGAGTTCACTGCTGCTCAACAGCCAGATGAACGAAGGCTGGATGGCGCGCAAGGCCGAGAGCTTCTTCCATCGCCTCGGCAGCGCTTACGGACGCGTGCTGGATCTGTCGCTGCATCACCGTTGGGTCACGTTCACGATTGCGGTCATTGTGTTGATCAGCGTGCCGTGGCTGTACAGCCGTGCCCAAACCGAACTTGCGCCCACCGAAGACCAGTCCACCGTGCTGACCGCAATCAAGTCACCACAGAACGCCAACATTGATTACGTCGAGAAGTTCGGCAAGCAATGGAACGACGTCATGGTGACCTTGCCGGAGCAGAGCAACCTGTGGCTGATCAACGGCAGCAACGGCGTATCCAACAGCATCGGCGGGGTCAACTTCGTCGATTGGGAAAAACGCGAGCGCAACGCCGACCAGATCCAGGGCGATATGCAAAGTCGCGCCAACACCATCGAGGGCAGCAACGTCTTTGCCTTCCAGTTGCCTTCACTGCCGGGCTCGACCGGTGGCCTGCCGGTACAGATGGTGATCAAGAGCGCCGGTGACTACAGCGTGGTCTATGAGGCGATGGAAGCACTCAAGCACGCTGCACGTGAAAGCGGCTTGTTCATGGTGGTCGACAGCGACCTGGACTACAACAACTCGGTGATCAAGATCAAAGTCGATCGCACCAAGGCCAATAGCCTGGGCGTGACCATGAAGGATCTGGGCGACACCCTGGCGGTGCTGGTGGGCGAAAACTACGTCAACCGCTTTGCCATGGACGGTCGCTCCTATGATGTGATCCCGCAGAGCCTGCGTGGTGAACGGCTGACGCCAGAAGCACTGTCGCGCTTTTATGTGACCAGCGCCACGGGTGGGCAAGTACCGCTGTCCAACCTGGTCAGCGTCTCCACCGGGGTCGAGCCCAATCAATTGACCCAGTTCGACCAGCTCAACTCGGCGATCTTCCAGGCGATTCCCAACCCGGGCGTGGCCATGGGCGACGCGGTGAAGTTCCTCGAGGCGCGAGCCAAACTGCTGCCGCCTGGCTTCACTTACGACTGGCTTTCGGATGCTCGCCAATACCATCAGGAAAGCGGCGCGCTGGTCATGGCGTTCCTGTTCGCAATCATCGTGATCTACCTGGTACTCGCTGCGCAGTATGAAAGCCTGCGTGACCCGTTGATCATTCTGATCAGTGTGCCGATGTCGATTTGCGGTGCATTGATTCCACTGGCCCTGGGCATGGCGACCATCAATATCTACACGCAGATCGGCCTGGTGACCCTGATCGGCCTGATCAGCAAGCACGGCATCCTGATGGTGGAGTTCGCCAATGAGATGCAGGTCAAGCAGGGCCTGGACCGGCGTGAGGCGATTCTGCACTCCGCCAAGATGCGCCTGCGGCCGATCCTGATGACCACAGCGGCGATGGTGGCGGGCTTGATTCCCCTGCTGTTCGCCTCCGGTGCCGGTGCCCACAGCCGTTATGACCTTGGTCTGGTGATCGTGGTGGGCATGTTGGTGGGTACGCTGTTCACTTTGTTGGTCTTGCCGACCATGTATTCGTTCATTGCCGTCGACCATCGTATGGCGGCCACCACACCCCGCGCCCGTGCGCTGGCCGCTGCCGATGCAGCCGACGCCGCCACGGCCCATACGGTGTAAGGAGACACACATGCACCCCTTTAATACCTTCGTGATTCGCCCGCTCGCGCTGCTGGTCTGCTCGGCCTGGATGACGGGCTGTACCGTCGGCCCGGACTACCGGGCCAGTAACGAGCCCGCAGTAGAGCTGACTCAAAGCCCCGATACCGCGCTGTATAGCAGCACCCGCGTGCAACAGGATTGGTGGCGACAATTCCAGGACCCACAATTGGATGCGTTGATCGATCAAGCGCTGTCGCGAAACCATGACCTGCGCATTGCACAAGCCCGGTTGCTGGAGGCTCGCGCGGTGCTGGATCAGCGTCAGTTGGACCAACTGCCAACGGTGACCGCCAGCGGGGCTTATTCCCGTAGCCTGTCCCAGGCCAACCCCGGCCCAAGCGGTGAGCGCAACCTGGCCAAGACCTATCAGGCCGGCCTGGATGCGCAGTGGGAGCTGGACCTGTTCGGCAGGCTGCAGCGCCTGTCGCAGGCGTCTTCGGCACGCGCCGAGGCCGTCGCGGCAGACCTGGCGCAAACCCGCATCGTAGTGACCGCCGACGTGGCGCGTCACTACTTCGAACTGCGCGGCGCGCAACGGCAGTTAGCGGTGGCACAGGCCAACCTGAGTAATCAGGAAAAAACCGTGGCGCTGGTCCAGGGCCGCGTGGATGCCGGGCGCGGCACCGCCGACGAGTTGGCAAGCGCCCTGGCCGAGCGCGCACGGGTGCAAGCCACATTGCCGAATCTGGAAACCCGTCAAGCGCTCAGCCGTTATCGACTCGCTGTATTGACAGGTTCAAGGCCCAGTGACCTGCAAACGCTGACCGACCTGAAACCCTTGCCGGCACTGGTCACACGCCTGCCGATTGGCCAGGTCAGCGACTTGCTGCGCCAGCGTCCCGATGTCGCCAGCGCCGAACGCGCTTTGGCGGCGTCGAATGCGGACATTGGCGCGGTGACGGCCGAGCTTTACCCACGGATCGACCTGGGCGGCTTTCTCGGCTTTGTGGCCTTGCGCGGTGGGGATTTGGGCGACAGCGGCAGCCGCGCGTTCAGCGTAATGCCCTCGGTCAGTTGGCCAGCTCTCCACCTGGCCAGTGTCAAGGCAAGGCAGCGCGAGGCGCAGGCGCGTGAAGTGGGTGCCCAAGCGCGTTATGAGCAAGTGGTGCTGAATGCGATTGAGGAAACCGAGGGTGCGCTGACGACCTATAGCCTGTCGCAGCAACGGGTTCGTAGCCTGGCTGAGGCAGCTGCGCAAAGTGAGCGTGCAGCTCGACTGGCACATGCGCGTTATGAAGCAGGTAGTGCGGCGTATTTGGTAGAGCTGGACGCGCAGCGTACGCAACTGAATGCTCAGGACGCGCTGACGCAGGCAGAGACCGCGTCGTATCTCAATGTGGTGCAACTTTATAAAGCGTTGGGTGGCGGCTGGCGTGCGCCGGAATCAGTGGTATCCAAGTAACCCATAGCCGCCCTGAACGGGGCGGCATTTTCAATGCTTATACATTCGCAATAGCGCGTTCGACGCGCTGGATGAAAGCAGCCACGTCTGGATGGGTATGGACCAGCCCGTCCCGGGCGACAGCGACCTCCAACTCGCGACACAGCTGGATCAGACTTTTAGCTTTGCCTACCGCCAACGCACCCCGAATCCGATGCAGCAAACGGACGGTTTCATTACGGCCCTGCCCCCTGTCCAGCGCTTTAAGCTCACTCATATCCTGGGCGATGGTCTCAAGGAATAGTTCAAGCATGCGCTCCGGTACATTGATCTCGTCTACATCGCTTACCGGCGTATCGATTTCGCAAGCCTGGAAGACCGCAGGATCAAGCACACTGCGCAAACACAGATAGAGCCCCTGGATATCCATCGGTTTGGATAACCAACTGTTCATGCCCACGCGGATGCAATGCTCGCCCTCCTCGCGCAGCGCATTGGCGGTGACGCCGATAATCGGCATATCCACATCGCGCTGGCGCAATGTATCGGCAAGTTCATAGCCGTCAATGAGCGGCATGTTCACATCCGTCAGCAGTACGTCGTAAGCCTTCAACTCCAACTGCAGCAACGCCTGGACGCCATCGGGCACGACATCCACCGTACAGCCGATACGTTCCAGTTGCTCTTTCATCAGCACCTGGTTGACCGGGTTGTCTTCGGCCACCAGCACATTCAGCTCCAGTTGCAGATGCGTCACCGGTGGTTGCGGTAACGGTGCCTCCGATTCGCCAGTGATCGCCATCACCAACGCACGGCAAATGGACCCGACGCTGTTCTGGTTCACCACCACGTCCTGGCCGATAAACTGGGGCGTACTACTGAAATCATGCTGGGCGAAGACATTAATCGCGCCTGAGCTTGCCACCTCAACCTCTTGCGGCATGACCGTCAACACGGCATCAGGCGCTCCGCGAGCATCATCACCCATCACGGTAGTGTGTGCCCCGTGCCACTCCAGCCAGGCGCAAAGGTTATCGGACAAGGTTGCATAGGGGGTGCGAACATCGATGCACTTGCCTAATAACTGCGGCAGTGAAGATTGACGGGCCTCTAGAATTTCCAGGGCCAACTCGAATATGAAGGTACTGCCCTCGCCTAGCACACTGTCCACGCTCAATGCGCCCCCCATCATCTGGCTGAGATGGGAGCAGATAGGCAGCCCGAGCCCGGTGCCGGCGACGGTGTGATGCTTGCTGTCAGCCTGGTAAAAGCGCTCGAACAGTTGCGCCTGCACCGCTTCGGACATCCCTGGGCCGCTATCGATCACGCACCATTGCAGGCTCACTTCGCCTGCGCAGACTCCGATAGGCGACAGGAAGACTGCGACATGCCCGCTCTGGGTGAACTTGATCGCGTTATTGAGCAGGTTGCCGACGATCTGCTGAATACGCAGGCGGTCGCCCTGCACCAGGTTCGGCACGCGCGGGTCAACACAGCAGTAAAGCGCCAGCCCCTTATTCGCAGCCATCGCCGAGAACCCGCGTACGGTTTCTTCGAGCATTTCCAGTGGCTGGAACGCGATGGACTCCAGGACCAACTGGCCCGCCTCGATCTTGGACAGGTCCAGCACATCGCTGATCAAGTGCATCAATACCGCGGATGAGCTATCGATGGTACGCAGATAGCCACGTTGGCGTTCATCCAGAGAGGTCATGCCCAGCAGTTCAAGCGTGCCCAGCACACCGTACAACGGCGTGCGTAGCTCATGGCTCAGGGTGGCGACGAAGTTGCTTTTCTGCTCATTCGCCGCATCCGCCGCCTGGCGGGCGAGTAGCAACGATGCGGATGCTTCACGGTGGGAAGAAATATCAGTGAAGGTACACAGCAACACGCTGTCGCCAAGATACTCGGTGGGTGTATAGCGCACATGCAAGACCCGCTGATCGACCAACAGGCAGCCTTCACCGGTAAGGGGTTTATTTTGCTCAAACAGCGGCCATAGCGCCATCATTGGTGCAAACTCGGTCGGCTCGCCCAACCATTGCGTATACAAACTGTTCTGCGTCACCAGTTCGATCTGCGGCCCCTTGACCACACACAACGCCAGCGGCACCGTTTGCAACAAAGACAGGTTGAAGTCATGGTTGACCAATAACTCCCGAAAGTCATTACTCGCCGGCACCAAAATGCGCCGTCGATACCATCGGATAACCGACCAACCACTGATGACGCATAAACCCAGCAAGCCGACCAGCCCAAGCAACTGCCAACGTGCATCCAGGATCAGTTGTTTATAGGGGATACGATACAGGGCCTGCCAGGCGCCCATATCCCCGGCACTGCGCTTGATCAGCAGCCCTGAAGTAGTGAAATGGAAGCCGCTTTCATATTGGTAGATCTGCGGCGACTTGCCTCCCACTACACGCGTGCCGTCCGGCGCGACGATGTCGACATTGCTGTACAGCGGCAGATCAAAAAACTGCTTTTCTATCCTTACCCCGGGCGTGTCAAATTCGTCCCAATACAGCAAGGTAGCGGCCACCAATTCCCTGGGGGGGCCCTTTCGTTCCCACTGGTCCTCTTCAATGCGACCGGAGACGTAGCCCAGTATTTGTTGAATGTCCTCACCGCCCAAAAAGAAATGACTGGGCCGCCAGCGCACCAGCAAGTCACTGCTCAAGGGCGGCAGCTGACGCGCAGATTGCTTGACCTCGTTCAAGACTTGGGAAAAATTGCGCTGGCCCGGATGAGGCTGGGGGCTGATCGCAGGAATCGCGATGTCGAAATCGCTCGACAGATCAAACACGAACATTTGCGGCGACGCGAAGGTTGAACCGCTCCAGAAGTCGCCATACACATTTGCCAGCGCAACCCCCAATTGCAGCTGTTGGCTCAATACACCGTCATGCGCGTCGACGGCCTTGATAGGCAATGCCGCCGAAAACGTTGTGGCGACCTGGGACGCCTGGCCTTCATAAATGCGCATGTTGCCCTGCGTCGTATGCTTGACCACATAGGCTTCAGGGTTAAATACCGGTTTGTATTCCAATTGGCTGCTGGCCTTAATGGCCCGCAACAGAAATATTTCATGGTCGTAAGCACGACCCACGAAACGCATAAAATGATAATCGACTTTAAGCACTTCCCCGCGAATGACCTTGTAGGTCACCCAATAGCCGGCCACGGCGAAGAACACTAGCAACAAAAAAGACACCAACAGGCCGAAACCCAGGCGCAGCGAGACTTTTTCAAGTTTACCGACGCTCGATTGCCTATAGCGCATACGCGGTGCCATTTTCAGTGTTCATAAGGGGACTTCTGGCCTTTAAAGTTCATGTGCGATTACCGGACAACCGTCCACTCGGATGAGTCTATAGGCTTTTCATTAGCCAGTAAGATTAGTCCTACGCATCTGCTCGAAAGAGCTGACGCTTATGGTTACGCGCATCCTGCAAAATTGACTCATGGTCATCCCTTGCAGGGCACTACATGAAAAACTCAGCCGTACTTAGCCTCAGTCAGGTTCCAGACCCCGGTAAGGTTCAGGAGCCCGACGCGCAGGAGCTACGCCAGGGGTTGGCGGATCACGCCTTTGTGGGCGTCTATCAACCTCAGCTTTCGCTGAAAAATGGCACGATTAGCGGCTTGGAAGTACTTGCACGCTGGCATCACCCTCACAAAGGCCTGTTGACGCCCGGTTATTTCCTGCAAGCACTGGAGCGCCATGACCTGATGGATGAATTGTTCTTACGCCTCTTCGAACAAGGGCTGATCCTGCGCCAAAAACTGGCCAGTCTTAACCTGCCGTTGACGATGTCGTTCAACCTGCAGCCTTCCCAGCTCAGCAATCCCATACTGAGCAACGCGATTAAAGTGCTGCTGCGTGCACATGAGTGCCCTGCGCAAAGCATCATCTTCGAGATCACCGAAACCGGCACGCTCAATCCGTGCAGTGTCGCCATGAACAACCTCTTGCAACTCAAGCTGCTGGGCTGCGGTTTGTCCATGGATGACTTTGGCACCGGTTTCTCGTCACTGGAGCGCTTGTGTGATGTGCCTTTCACCGAGCTCAAACTCGACGCCGGTTTCGTACACAAACTCGACACGCACTCGGCCTGCACCGCCATTGTCGCCCATACCGTCAGCCTGGCAGCCAGCCTGGGTGTGTCGCTGGTGATCGAGGGTGTCGAGACCCCGGCCCAGCTCAAGCGGCTCAAAACCCTGGGCGTATCCATTGTGCAGGGATATGCCATCGCCCCGCCGATGGCGGATACCGCGCTGCTGCCGTACATCCTTGAATACATTGCGGGCTCACAGGTGGTGCTGACGTCAGTCTGAACGCCCATTCACATCGCTCTAACTTCCTACCCCACCCGCCACGTCCGTGGTCGACCTTGAGCCGGCCAGCGCGGCGTACTTGGCATTTTGCAGTCAGGTATACGTTTTCATGTCCACGCTCAAAGCCTTCGTGGCTTTCTTCACCGTACTGCTGCCGGCTGTATCGTACGGCGGTGCCGCAACGATACCCATGCCGCAACAGCCCCTTCACTTACTTAGCCAAGTGAGTCAGGAACCACAAAAGCTGCAATTACCGGAAGCAGACTGGGCCTGGTTGCGCCAACGGCGTGTCCTCACCCTGGGCGTGGTCGCACCGTTCACCCTGCCCTTCGACATGGTCTACGGCAACGGTGATTACGAGGGCATCAGCGCTGACGTGGCGACAATGCTCAAGCAGCAACTGGGCCTGGATATCAAAGTCGTCGGGTTTGCTGACCGAGGGCAAGCGATGGCCGCCTTGCGAGCCGGCGAAATCGACTTGATCAGCCGGTCCAGCGACTATGATCGCGACTCTTCTGACACGGTGGTGACGCTGCCGTACAGCGTCAATGCCCCCGTACTCTATCAACGCCAGGACAGCGACATTGCGGTTCCCTCAGATCTCAATGGACTAACCGTAGCAGTCTCCAAGGACTACCTGCCATACGCGCTACTGACCGACCGCTATCCTCATGCACAGTTTTTTACCTACGGCACCACCGCGCAAGCCCTGGCCGCCGTCGCGTTCCAGAACGTCGACGTTTTTCTGGGCGACTCGGTAACCACCCACTACCTGGTCAACCATAGCTTTTTCAGCTATCTCAAATTTATCCAGTTTGTGAAAATCGACTCAGGTGGCTATGGGTTTCTACTCAAGCAGGAAGATCAACGCCTGCTGCGCATTCTAAATGCCTCGCTGACCACATTCGGCCAACTGCGCATGAGCTACCTGATCAAGCGCTGGACCGGCGGCGGCACGGTAATGCCGGACGATAATGTGCATCTGAACGCCCAGGAAAAACGCTGGCTGGCCCAGCACCCAGTGGCGCGCTTCATGATTAACGATGACATGGCACCCTCGGCGTTTTTTGACGCCAAGGGCCGCTTCAACGGTGTGATATCCGATTTGTTCGAGATCATCACCCAACGCACCGGGCTCAAGTTCAAGATTCAACGTGCCTCAAGCTTTGAAGGCATTCAGGACGCTTTACGCGACGGCGATACTGATTTAGCCGTGTTGACGGCCAGCCCGGAGCGGCTGAACCATTTCCGTTTCAGCCATCCATTCGCAACCAGCTCGTTTGCGCTGGTCGCGTCGACGGCTGAATCGGGCCGAGAGCGTTCGAGTCTCAATGCTTTGACCGGCAAGCGCCTGGCCATAGTCCAGGGGCATGTGATGATCGACAGCATTCGCAAAGGCTTTCCCACGGTGCAGTTGATCACCCCAACAAACAACCTTGAGGCCATGCGCATGGTGGTCAATGGCGACGCCGACGCAGTGTTGATGACCCTGTCCATGGCTCGCTACTACACCGCGCGCCTCTATGAAAAAGAACTGCGCGTGGCCGGTGTCGTCGACGGCCAGGCGGCCACCGCCAACTTCGCCATGCGCCGTGGCGAAACCGAGCTGCAGTCGATCATGGATAAAGCCCTGCTGAGCATCCCACCTGACGAGCTTAATGCAATCACCATTCGCTGGCGCGCCAATGCGGCCATGAGTGGCCAGAACTGGCGCGACTATAAACTGGTCATCCTGCAGATCATCTGCTGCGCATTGCTGGTGCTGCTGATTTCGATCATCCGAATCGTGCAACTGCGCCGTCAGATCCGGCGCCGAGTCGCAGCTGAAAAAGCCCTGAATGATCAGCTGGAGTTTTTGCAAACCTTGAACCATGCCATGCCCGTGCCGGTGTATGTACGCGACCGCGAAGGACGCCTGCTGTCATGCAGTCGCAGCTATGAGCACGTCATGAAGCTATGCCAATCCCAGGTGCTGGGTAAAACTGCGTTGCAAACGAACCATGGCGATATCGAACTGGCGCCCTCACTCCACCAGAGTTACCTGCAAGCCATGGAGGATGGCAATGCCATCGAACAGCAACTGCAGATCACCATCGAGGGACAACCCCACTTCATCGAACATTGGATTCAGCCGTTTCGTGACTCTAATGGCACGATCGCCGGGGTGATCTGCGGCTGGCAAGACGTCTCGCAACATCATCACCTGATCGAACAACTGCAGCAGGCCAAAACCCAGGCTGACGAGGCCAGCCGCGCCAAAACCCAATTTCTTGCGACCATGAGCCACGAAATCCGCACGCCCATGAGCGCGGTGATTGGCACATTAGAGTTGGCGCTCAAACGCGCTGATCACGGCGTACTGGATCGAGTGAACATCGACGTGGCCTACACGGCCGCCAAGAACCTGCTGGAGCTGTTGGGCAATACGTTGGACATCGTGCGTATCGAATCCGGGCACTTGAGCTTCTCGCCACGCCGGGCCAACCTCAAGAACCTGGTGGAGATGGTGGCGCGAGTGTTCGAAGGGCTGGCGCGAAAGAAGAAACTGGACCTGACTCTCGAGATCGACGCCGGCACCACCCTTGATGTCTCCATCGACCCGCTGCGCTTCAAGCAGGTACTGTCCAATCTGGTGAGCAATGCGATCAAGTTTACCGAGCGCGGCCGTATCGTGATCCGTTTAGTTTGCCATGTGGTGGAAGGGCGTACGCTCAGCATGCATCTGCAAGTGCAGGACACGGGCATGGGCATCAGTGAGGCAGACCGGCAAACGCTGTTTCGCCCCTTTGCGCAAGTGACTCAGTCGGACCTCTCGGTCCATGGCGGCAGCGGCCTCGGGCTGGTGGTGTCGCGGTCGCTGTGCGAGATGATGGGTGGCCGCCTGGAACTTACCAGCACGCTGGGGCAAGGTACTACGGTCAATGTAACCCTCAAGCTCAAGCTTCTGGAACCGCTGCCTGAAGAAGAACTGCCAATGCCCGCGTTTTGCGAGACCACTCCAAGCTGGGCGATGCGAGTGCTGATCGCAGACGACAATACCTTGAACCGTCAAATGTTGCGCGCGCAGCTGGAGTACCTGGGCTGCAACGTGATTGAAGCCAGCAACGGGCTGGAGGCGCTGGAGGCCTGGCGTGCCTTTCCGGTGGACTGGCTTATCACGGATTACCACATGCCGGTCATGGACGGAGTAGCACTGACACTGGCGATCCGCAAGGAAGAACAGCAACGCAACAGCGGTGTATTGACGATTCTGGGGCTGACAGCCGACGCCCAGCAGGAAGAAATGGACCGCTGTCTTAATGCGGGCATGGGCGACTGTCTGATCAAACCCATCAGCCTGGCCATCCTTGAACAGCGCCTGGCATCACTGGAGCCTGCGGATAAGCCGGCCTATAAAGGCACCAGACCGACGCTGCATCGGCCTGAATTCGACATGAATCTGCTCCAGCCGATTACCGGTGGCAACCCGGCAATCATTCAACAACTGCAAGCTGAATTGATGCGCAGCAATCAACAGGATATCGAGCAGTTGCGTGACTTCAGTGAGACACGGGATGTCGCTGGCATTGCGGAGCTGGCACACCGTTTGAGGGGCAGCGCGGCATTGATGCGCAATGACTATCTGCTTGGGCTGTGCAAAGAACTGGAGCATGGCTGCCGAACCGGCGCCGAGGACGTACCGGCGCAGGTCAGGCAGGTGAAGAAGGAGTTACGGCGCATTCAAAACATGCTCGAGCCCTAGGCTGTGAGCGACTACGCCAAGCCATTGCGCTTGGCCAACTCGCCCAGGGCAATCAGGTTTTCCACACTCAGCTTGCGTTGCAGACGGATTTTATAGGTGCTCACCGTCTTGTGATTGATCATCAACTCATCGGCGATGGCCTGGTTGCCCATGCCGCGTGCCAGCAGTTTCAACACGGTGATCTCACGATCGGACAGTTGCGCAATCAGCTGGCTTTCCTCGCTGGCGGCCTGGGTATTGTCGCGTAACTGGTGAATGGTGTTGGCCGGGAAATAGCTGTAACCCGACAGCACTGCCTTCACCGCACCGACCAGTTCGTCCAGGTTGTCATCCTTGCAGACAAAACCTGCGGCACCGGCTTGTAACGAGCGCATGGCGAAGTTGCGAGTGTCACCAGAGGTGAGGATCAACACACGGGTGGAAATGCCGATAGCCTTCAAGTGCGCGATGACGGAGAGGCCATCCATTTTCGGAATACTCAGGTCAAGAACGATCAGATCTGGAAGCAATTTTCGGATAATTTCCACCGCGTCCACGCCGTTGTCGACTTCGGCGACAATCGAGTGGCCTTCTTGCTCGAGCATCACGCGCACAGCCATGCGCATCAGGGGGTGGTCGTCGACGATGACTATGTTGCCCATGGTCTGGTTATTCCTGAGGTAATATATTCATAGATAATGCCTTGCATGCAGAGCAAAACAAAGGATTATACGCACAAACGCAAAGAAAGCCTGCTGGCTCAACTTGAACTATTTAGGGAATAAAATAAAGCACACCCAAGAACAAGCATTATTTGTAGGACAACGTAACTGTCACACCTGCCCTCACTGAACCAGGGCGCGCCATGGTCGAGGTTCGTATATAGCGAACGCTCATGGATTTGCTTATCATGCCGCCGCCATTTGGCATACTCCCGAACAGGCGTTTCGACGTAGAACCGAAGTTAACTGGTGTCATGCCATCGACCACCTGTAATGAGACACCCGAGGCCTTTTTCGCCGCATCAGCTAATGTAAGCGTCGAGGACTGGTTGGCTAAATCGTTAACATCGCTCATCGAATAACTGACCTGATAAGCTGGCGTGCTACCGGCACAATTTAACCCCAGTTGAAAGTTGGCAGCCTCATTGCTATCCCCTGGCGTAGGAATTAGCGAGAGATCTACTGATTTCAGCTTTAATTCAGCAGGCATTGCCAATGTGCATGAAGGACCATTCACAAGAAATGAGAAGGCCGACAGGTTCATGCCTGATTCGGCAAGGTTTTCAGTAGCCCCATTAGACCTAATATTACCTTTGACTAACCCAGCGCTGTTAACTGTGTATACACCGGGTGTCATCGACTTTGACGTGGAGAAAAACCTGATTTTCACAGTAGCACGAAACTTGAAGTCGTTAGATGCCGGGATGGTTAGACCATGGGCGTATGATGTACCAAACGGGCGAAGGATTCCGTCTGGCCCTGCCACACCACCAAAGTAAAAAACATCACGCTCGCTCGTCGTGTACAGCCTGTAATATACGCCCTCGAACAACTGCGTTCTGCCGGAATCAATGCCCGCTGGCGTTATGTTATTGCTCACATAATAACTACTGCCAAGGGCACTGCAGCCAACTTGAAGATCTGCAGTGTGCCATGACGTGGACAACATGCCTCCGGTGTTATTGGCTATTGGTGGGAGCGATGGGGTCAGGCTGAATCCAGTCTCTTGAACACACCCAGCAGCCACGACAAGCGGGGTATAAGCAGCCAGCAATAAAATAATAGCTTTGAAAAACCTCACTCATTGATCCTCAGCATAATGAATTGCCACGTGAAATTACGCCATCGTCCTTAACTACAGCTCACCTGAAACACAAGCACCACTTATAAAAGAACGTCAAGCCACTTTCGCTCACCGAGCTACAAACACACACCATTGTATTGCTCGTACATTAGATCCTTATTAACTGGTGGCAGTTCATATTTAACCTCACACGCCAAATCACCCCACTTGACTTTAAATTCACCCACATCCTTCAAGCCAAACACAAGCAATTTCGAAGCATTATCCACTAACCCAAGAACCTTTCCATCAACGTCATATGCCCGAGCGCCAAATGGTAAATGCGCACCCTTGCTGTCCGTCAAGTTAAATTGAAGCCTACGCCCTGACTCGACCTCAAAGTGAGTTTTAACAACTGCGCCGCGAGTCGGCACGACTTTCCTTGAACTTTCCGCCACTTCGATACTGCTGCCCATTGTACTGGTATCCAAATTAATCCAGTTATAACGATAGGGCTGCGCATAAGGCACAACTGCATATCCCTTGCTATCGGTTCTTACCGCAGTGGATGAATCAATACCGATACCTTTGGTATCAGGTATTTCGACCAAGGCAAATGTTTCACCCACGGGCTGCCCCAGCGTGACACCACCGCTGTGAACGACAACCGAACCTGATGCGCCGACATCCAAATGCTTGTTATCGCGACCCTGCCCATAGTTACCACTGACTTTGGCAGTCGGCGTATCCCAGTTGACACCGAAACTGGCAGAGCTGCCACTGGTTTTACTATGGCTGCCTTGCGCTGAATAATTAAGAGTGTTTTCATCATTCAAGTTACCGGACAGCCCTGTCTGAATCGCAGACTCACCCTGGTTTGAGGTGGTAACGCTGGTGTACAGACGCTGCGAGCGGCGAGTGTCGCCAAACGGAATGCTGAACGATGCCGTCATCTGATTATCGGCACCTTGGCTCCCGGCCTGCCCTTCTGTACGGGATACCGCAAAGCTGTAGCTGATATCTGAATAATTGCCGTTGTAGCCGAACTGCCAGCGTCGGGTACTGCCTTGCCTGTTCCAATAACTGGTTTCGCCGAGGCTCAAAAACAATGAGCCACGACCGTCCAGAGATTGGTTGACGTTTACATCAAAGCGACTTTTCTGTCGGCCATAATAAGGTGTAGCGACGTGCTCTTGTTCTTCAACATGTTGACTGAAGGTGCGATAGGACTCAGTGGAGTAGCGATAACCGACCATCGTAAAGGTGGTATCGGTCTGGCTAAGCGTCTTGGAATAAAGGAAACGCGCACTCTGGCCGACGTTTTTACGCCCGGAACGCTCTTGCGAACTGCTATTGGTGACGTCAAAGGATAATCCACCCCACGGGGAGTTAACCCCGACCCCCAGGTTCAACGCCTTATACGCCTGGGCCGCTATCAGGCCACCATAGCCGGTGAAATTGTCCGTCACCCCGTACACCAAGGTACCCTGGGTGAACTTAGGCGCCGCTTGACCTTCATTGGAATACTCACCAGCCGCCAGACTGTAGCGCGTGTTTCCACGACGGGTCATGACCGGGAGGTAGGAATAGGCCTGGGAGTATTGGCGCTCGCGCCCGTCAGCCTCAATGATCTTGATGCTCAGGTCACCGTTGGACCCACTGGGGTAGATATCGCTGATCTCGAAAGCGCCCGCAGGGACAGTGGCCGAGTAGATGACGTAGTTGTTCTGGCTGATTTCAACCGTCGCATTCGTTTCCGCAATACCTCGCACCACCGGAGCAAAGCCCACCTCATCATCGGTCAACATGCCCAATTCCGAGGATAGCTGCGCGCCTTTGAATCTCACGCTGTCAAAGATTTCACCCTGGCTGTACAACTCCCCCGCCGCGAGCTTCCCTTTAAGGCTGCGAATGTCGCGCTCTACATAAGTGCGGTTGCTGGTGAATTTGTCACGTACGCCCGTAGAGCCTGAAATCGACGACTCATTGCGCAGGCGCCATGCGCCAATATTCAAGCCGTTGCGCAGACCGACATAGCGGTAATCGCTATTGTAGCCTTGGTTGATATTGCGGCTGAAATTGGTCTGGTAATTTGAGTAGAACGCAGTAATACCGTCATCCCATAATGACGGATCAACATACCCACGAGCCTGGCGCTGGATATACGCTTGAGGCATGCTGATCTGCAAAGCCAATGCCGTGACGTCGAACTCCACACCCGCACCAGGCGCAAGCGACTCTACGTCAATCAATGTTTTATCATCTGCCTTCGCGGCAATCAGCTTTTCCTGCTCCAGGCGAACCACGTTGACGCCCACTGCTTTGAGCACCGAGAGAGGTATGAGCGGCTTGACCTCGTTGTCTTTACCATTGGTAGCAAACTCAATACGCTGGCGCAGTATCAATTGTTGGTTTAGATAGATATCGACATTGTAGTCACCAGGGGCAATCGAACTTCCCTGCTCGAAATACTTCAACTCAACCGGCGCACTCTGTTTATTCAGAAATGCACTATTGAACTCGACCGCAGACGCAACCGAAGGAACCGAGGCGCCGAGGGCAAAAAAACCCGTCGACCCAAGACTCCCGAGCAGTGTCATCGTACGCCGACTCCCCGATCGAAACACCCACATAAGATTATGCCTCACAACTATCAACGTTTGCTCTTAAACGGCAACCGACCAGAAAAACCTGAAAGATTAACCAGCAGCCCCTTCACCCACATAAGCTATGGGTGCGCCATAATCGTTAATCGCTTTGTACTCAACGCCAAACCGCTCTTTGGAGGGCAATGAGTCTCCCGAACCAACGAGGAACTTTAACGTTGCGCCAGGGCCAATCATTTCTGCTTGAACCGTGTAACGCTTGCCTGACTGTTTTAAATAAACCTCTCCAAATGAGATATAAAAGGGCGAAGAATTACTTGCGACAAGCCATGCCTTTCCGGACTCACGAATCAGCTGCCACTTCAGTTGCTTGGCGGCCTCCTCCGAACCTATAAGGCCTGTAGGACGATAGAAAATCTTGATACGTTGGCGAATGGCGATCTGTAACGTATTATCCGATTCTGATTTTTGCGGTATTTCCTGTACGTTTAGCCAGAACACAGACTCTTTATTCGCTGGCAAGCCTTTGCCCGCATAAAAAATGCGCAAACTTTGTTGTTTATTGGCCCCGAGACGACTAAGTGCTGGGGTCAAAGCGAAAGGTACATCTTGTTCGGAAACATTGGTCGCTGGCTCTATCCATGACTGAACCATGATGTCTTTATCACCATCATTTTTGACCATGATTGAAGTTTCTTTAAGCTTCTCCTGATAAACAACACGTGTACCACCTAATGTAATACCCGCACTTGAAATACCACTGAACAGCAACACAAATCCCGTCAGAAAATATTTTGATAGCAGTTTCATTCTATTTGGCCTGTGCAGAAGTTGGAGAAGCACTTACGTGCCTCCCCAACAAATGACTTACTCGTAGGTCAGCGTAAACGGCAGGTTGCCATTGGCCGTACCCGGTACGACAACATCACCGTTGGCGACGTAAGAAGCACGCAAGTTCAAGTTAGCCGAGTACTTAATATCTGGTTCAGCACCAGCTGGAATCAAGGGGGCGTCAAATGAACCGTTACCTGCCAAATTGATCAGATTATTGCTGGCGTCATACAGCCCGATCCCGACGCCAGTAGCAGTGCCAGTAGTTTTCAGCAAATTGTTATTCTTAATATCTACGCCGCTGCCCGAATTTGGATCAAACTTCACCCTTACCGTCTTCAAGCCAGCAGCAGTATTACCGCAATCAAGATTGATATTGATCGCCGCACCCGCAACGATTCCGGCCTGGCTATTTTTCAACGAGTCGATACTAACCTTACCCATTTTTACATCAATAACTTTCTGGGTGACACCTGTGACACCGGTGCCGGCACCGGCACTGATACCGCAAGAGGCAGCAGTCACTTCACCGGTAAAATTGATACTACCGTCAGCAGCCATAGCAGATGTAGCGAAAAGCCCAACGATGGACGACGCGAGAATTAGTTTTAATGGAATAGACACGATTGTGTACCTCTAGGTTGGCAACAACAAGTAGATAAGCTCACTCTGTTTAAGAGTTCCTGAATTCTACTCATCTCACATAAGCAGCCAACCGCAGGGATCTATACAAGGCAAAGATATATCTTCATATGCTGTAGGACTAATCCTACACAACGTAAATAATTTTTATCAGCCGACATCTACCCCAGGCGGAGGTAATGAATGAAAGGATACAAGATATGGAGTAGTCGATTAGGAGGGGATGCTGATAAAGAAAAACTGGGCACAGACCGAGAGGGGTCCATTGAATTTCTTCAGATGGTTCACATTCAACTACAAAGTGAGTCACATTAACAGCGGACAAAATACTCAAGCGCACCCGAGCCGAAAAAAATTGGCGCGCCTCAGTGAGGCAACGCCAACTTGAAGTCCTGCATTTTAATCTTGCATATTATCTATAGAATCTAAAGCGCCCGACGGGCTTCAATCACTGCTGAGCGCGAAAAAATTCACGATACAAATGAATCACCTATTTTTACTTTTCGGCAAACCATACGTTTGGCACCCTTGCTTGTAACGTCACAGTTTTGATTTGCGTATAGGCATTCAAGGTTTCCCGACAAAACTCTCGACCAATACCACTATTTTTATAGCCGCCGAAGGCGGTGCCATCGGTAATGTTCGAATAGCGATTGATCCACACCGATCCTGCCTCCAACCGCGCTGCGGTTTCCATAGCGTGCTGCAGGTTGCTGGTATAAATCCCGGACGCCAAGCCATATTCGGTGTCATTGGCCTGGGCAATCATCGTTTCATAATCATCCCACACGATCAGCGACAGTACCGGGCCAAAAATCTCTTCCTGGCAGATGCTCATGTCATTACGCGCAAGTAACAAGGTTGGCTGGATGAAGTAGCCGTGCTCACTACCTGGTACTACTGCGCGACCGCCACCCGCAAGCAGCTCGGCGCCCTCCTCCAAGCCCATAGTGATGTAACTCAACACACGCTCACCTTGTTGTGCGTTGACCAAACAACTGACCCGCGACTCTTCGGACAGCGGAGAACCCACTTTCACACGATTGAACGCGGCAATCAGTTTTTGCTTGAACACTTCAAAAATCGCGGCATGCACAAACAAGCGGGTGCCGGCCAGGCATGACTGTCCGTTATTATGAATAGCTGCGAAGGTGGCGTTATCGACCACCGCATCAATGTCGTCGATATCGGGGAACACAATATTGGCGCTCTTGCCCCCCAGTTCGAGTGTCGCGGGCACCAGACGCCGGGCGGCCACACCGGCCACAGTGCGACCAACTTGCGTACTGCCAGTAAATGACAGCTTCCTGACCAGAGGATGCTCGCTCAACGCCGCACCGACGACCTCCCCCAACCCGGTGACCATGTTCACCACCCCGGCAGGGAAGATTTTGTTAATCAGCTTGCCTAATTCAAGCGTCGATAAAGAAGCGTTTTCATCGGGCTTCAGGACAACGGTATTGCCGGCTACCAATGCCGGAGCGAGCTTGAACGCAGCCATAATCGCCGGCGCGTTCCAGGGAATGATCTGCCCGCACACGCCCAAGGGTTCACGCTTGGCGATGGCGTAACCACCATCGATTTCCCGACCAGTGTCTTCATGAGCCATGATCACTGAGGCGAAATAGCGATAGTGCCGGACGGCGGTAAGGTAGTCCTTGCGTACTTCGCTGATGCAACGGCCCACATCATGGGCATCGATCATGGCCAGGCGCTCACTGTGCTCTTCTATCTCGTCCGCCAGCAGATTTACCAGACGTGCGCGCATCTGCTGGCCCAGGGCACGCCAGGCGGGAAACGCTGCATGCGCCGCATTGACGGCGCGGTCGACGTCCGTGGCATCGCAATAGCGGATATAGGCCAAGTGCCTGCCCGTGGCGGGATCGACCGCGGCAAACGAGCGCGACTTATCGTCAGTTTCAAACACCCCGTTGATCAGTGGACCATAAGACGTATCAAAGTGGATGTGCATGGAGAACCTCATATTTAAAGGTGAAATCTGGATGAACCCTGATATAAAATTGCAATTACTTTATTTTTCGTCCAATCAGGTGCTGCATGGATCCTCTGTCCGACGTCCTTTCATTGTTGAGAATCCGTAATTACCACTCCGCCACGCTGTCCTTGGGCGGTGATTGGGCCTTCACCTTTCCTGAACGCGAAGGCATCAAGTTCACGGCGGTGGTCAAGGGCAGTTGCTGGCTGCAAGTGGATGGCGAACAGCAACCACAGCGGCTGCATCAGGGCGATTGCTTTCTGATGACCAGAGGCATGCCTTTTTCGCTCTACAGCGATATGTCCCAGCCGGTTATGAATTCCGACGGTCACTTTCAAACCCTCGCGGCAGACGAACTGGCCCTGCATTACGGCGGCGATGAAACTCAGTTGGTCGGTGGCCGCTTTGACTTCAGCGGCGTCCCTACTCAATTGCTACTCAGCGGCCTGCCCTCGCTGGTTCACGTACAAGGCAATGAACCGCAGGCCTCGGTCCTGCGCTGGGCGCTGGAGCGGTTCACCTCGGAGTTGCAGCAGAAGCGCCCAGGCCGCTCGCTGATGAACGAACACTTGGCGCATCTGATGCTGGTCGAAGTTTTGCGCACTCACTTGGCGACCCTGGAAAGCAGCGGCATCGGGTGGTTTTACGGCCTGGCCGACCGCAACCTCAGTGTTGCCTTGAGCGCGATGCACGCCGACCCAGCCCATCGCTGGAGCGTCCAGGAACTGGCGCAACTGGCAACCATGTCGCGCTCGGCGTTCGCGTTGCGCTTCAAGCAGGTGGTCGGCGCAGCCCCCATGGAGTACCTGACGTACTGGCGCATGTTGCTGGCCAGTGATCGGTTGAAAAACTCCGATGACTCGGTGTCCACCATTGCGTTCTCATTGGGTTATGAGTCCGAAAGTGCATTCAGCACGGCATTCAAGCGCGTCATGTTGCAGTCGCCCCGCCACTATGTGCGCGAGCACGCCGCCCAGGTTTAGTGCAGCCCGCCGCCGATTATCAGGGTTTCACCGGTGATCCAGCCTGCATCCGACGACGCCAGGAAGGCGACGGCGGGTGCGATATCCTCGGGCTGACCGATGCGCCCCAGCGGCGTGATGGCTTCTATTTGTTCACGGAACGCATCTTCGAAAAAACCGCTGGCATGTACGCCTTCGGTGACGACCAACCCTGGGTTTACTGAGTTGACACGGATATTTCTGGGGCCCAGTTCATTGGCCAGGGTACGGGTGATGGCGTCCACAGCCGCCTTGGAGGCGGTGTACACCGCCGAGTTGGCCGGTGTGAACGAGGTGACGCTGGAGCTGATATTAACGATGCTGCCACCCTTAGGGTTGAACACGTCAACAGCTGCCTGGGTGCACTGAATCAGCCCCAGGACGTTGAGGTTGAACTGGCGATGAAACTCCGCCTCTGTGATGTCGGCCAGCGCGCTGGTGGAGTAGACACCCGCATTGTTGACCAGGATGTCGAGATGACCATGCTCATGCACGATGGTCTTGAACAGCGCCTTGAGGTCGACGCTATTGGACACATCCGCCTGCACTGCGTAAGCCCTGGCACCAGTTTGCAGAATCTGTTCAACCACGCGGTCGGCATCCTCACGACTGCTTGCATAATTGACGATGACGGTGGCGCCATCCTTGGCCAATTGCCTGGCAATCTCTGCACCGATGCCCTTTGAGGCCCCAGTAACCAGTGCGACTTTCTTATGCAGCTTTTTCATACCTACTTCCTTCTGTTGCTGGCTAAATCAGTCGTTTCAGATTAAGAGCATCCTTGCGAGCAGTTAATAGTCAGTACTCCAGAAAAGCTTAGCGAGCGTCCAGAGTGCACCGGCGCTCTTTGCGTCACCGATCTCTATTTACTCGTAAGACATAATGAGCGCTACTTCACCCTGGACACGTCCTGGAGACAAGGCGGTCATTGCGCGACGTACGTAACTGACTAGCAGTGTTTTTGAAATAATCCCACCGGCTGTTGGAATTTGCCCAAACGGATAGGCGGTCCCCATTAGTAACGTGTCGGTCCCGTCCGTTAACTGCAAACCGATCGACTCAAGGCGAGCCGATTCGGCAGCAGAGCGAAGCGTTACATAATTGGCGCCCGCCACTGATTTATTCATATCAATCAGTGAATACTTGACGTTGTACGCAGAAGCCGCCCCCTCACAGACTGCGGAAAAAGCAACGGCAGTTGTACCCGCTGTCGCATTCACGCGTGGAATATCAGAGAGATCGATTCTTGGAAGTGCATACTCACGGGCTACAAAGAGTTTACATGTAGGACTTTTTGAGTTAATGACCGTCGCCGTAGTTTTCGTAATGGCCGACCCTGTATAATATCCGCCTTGGCTCACGCCGGTACGAAGTAAATCCACTGGAGGCAGGCTATAGGAACCAGGATCCAATCTCCCCGTGGCAACTAAACGCACTAATACTTTAATCCCAAAGGTACTACTTACGCTACCAACCTGCTCGTAGGTCGTCACCGGTAGCCCTTGGTAAGGCTTCCAATTACCCTTGGTGTCCGCCAAGGAAATAATAAATGAAATATTAGGTACGGGACTTTGCAACAGCGCGTAGGAGGCCCCACCAAAAGAGTAAGCTCCAGAGACCGCCAGCGGACTTTCGCTGACAATCTCGGATTTTACGGCGCCCGTCACATCACAATTCATTAGTGACGCATTACTTGCCTGATGCCAAGCCGTAGAGATCATTCCTGAACCGGCTCCTTGATAACTAAAACTAGGTAGAGTCAAGCTTAAGCTACTATAGATACAATGGGTGGCTAGCGCCTGCCCGCTTGAAAAAAACAGAATCAAACATACTATTGCTTTACTGATACTCACCTCCTGTTCCTTATCACTATACGAGGACATGGATGCCTCTTGGGACTACTCCGATACATAAGCAGCGCTAGATATAAAAGGGCACGCCCAACTCCCGGCATTGAATAATCGGCACCTCAAAAAGACGCTCGTTGAAAACACGCAAAAATTTAACTCAGCATGAGAGTCGCAACCACCGCACCAATCTGACGCCCTCATCAGATATAGCCACACAGAAAGTAAGATAATTCCTACAATGCACACAAAGGAATACGGCCCTGTGGCCAACTCGGCCAAGCGCTTTTCGGTCATGTCCAACCGGCCTTTCAACTCGGCACTCATATCGCGCAAGCGCGCACGCGCTTGTTGCCGTGCGTGTTCCACCACGGTGAAGGTGCGGCTGTAATGACCGCGCGGGCGCAAGCTGATCAACGCATCCGACCCCGACAGGCTGTCCAGCGCGTTAAGCACCAATACCGCATTGTCAGCCGTTGGCAACGCATCGGGTTTTTCCAGATGATCCAGAAGCGCCGTCTTGTAGGGCATGGCCTGCTCTGAACTGTGCAGCAGCGGCGTCAGGACGTTGCCCCCGGCACGGCGCCCAAGATACCGGCGGTTGTCGGGTTAAGGCTGCCAATACCAGCAGTGATTACATCCTGTGCATTCATCGCAGAGGGTGACAACCCCAGCGCGGTCGGTTGCCAGACCGACTCTGCGCCTTGTGCCAATGCCACAAACCACCCTCGATTTCACGGTCGGTGTCTTCATGGACCATGATGACCGAGGCGAAATAGCGGTAGTGCCGTACAGCAGTCAGGTAGTCCTTGGGTACTTCACTGATGATCGCTAACTGGCGCGAGCCACTGACTAGTCGTACGTAAAGGTCATACTGACCGCCGCGGTTGTTTTTCCGGGCGTGGCGACTTTTTCCGTTCGAATGTACTGAACGCTCATTGCCTTACTGAGAGCTCCATGCGTCAAACTACCCATTGAAGATTTCACCGGTGAGGAAAAAATAACGGCCCGGCCCTCGTCCGATAATTGCAATGCTATGCCGTTCGCCTTCAAAGGTTCAGCAGCCAGGGTTAAGACAGTAGATGTATTCGCTGGATTATAAACGTCAGTCATCGCGTAACTGACCTTGAATGAGGGGGCACCCGCATTACAGGCTAAACTTAAGGTGAACGCCCCCCCTTCTACCGTTGAACCTATCGTAGGAATAGAAACGATGCTTACCTGCTTCAACTTGACGATGGCGGGCGTTATCAGTACGCACGACGTACCTTTTGCCACAAACGAAAAGCCTTCACTTTGCATAATCCATTTACCAGAATAGACGCCGGGCGTCGAATAGTTAATATCACCTCGAACAAGATCTAAAAGATCTATATTGCGCACACCGGAAGACAGGCTCTTGCTGGAGCTATAAAACCTTATTTTAACTAAAGCTTTCAGATCAAATGCTGAGGTCCCGGAACCGGGACCCGTTACTTTGGAACTTACGTAGGGAGCCGAACCGAACTGCTGCTCTGCTCCATTATCTACTGCAAAAGTACCAAAATAGAAAACATCAATAACATTCGTTTTATAGAGCTTGTAACTAACCCCTTCAAACATCACTGAAGTGCCGGCAACGGCACCAACCGCACTCATCTGGTTAGTATAGGTACCATTGTACATTCCAATACACTTGAGCATCATGGTACCCGTATGCCAAACACTAGATATCACACCCCCACTGTCGTATGGTACATCCGTAATCTTTGGATAGATTTTATTTCCGCTGATTACACAACCTGCCAATGCAGAGCCCGGCAATGCATTCAGTAGACCAACAACAACAATCCAGAGACTTCTTCTGCACCTGCGAAAACCCCACATATACTTAATACCTTTATTAAATATTGCGCTGGCGTTGCGCTCGCTTTCTTAAGAAGGCCACACACAACAACAAACAAGTAATTACCAAGGGGACAGATACAAGATTGAGCCATCTCATACGCACACCCAACTGCTCGATCTGAAAGTTGAGATGGCTCGCGACCTGACGCATTTTCTTGTCTAACGCATCTTTTTCATTGCTGAACTGATCAAAAGTCGCTTGCTGCTCTGCCGTCCGAGGCATATCCCGCCCCTGTTCAGCGGCCAACGCAGCGAGACGCTTTTCAACCAGATCGAGCTTATCTTGCAGCTCGCTTCTCATGTCGCGATAACGCTCGCGGGCTTGCTGCTGCAACTGTTCGACCACAGTGAACGTTCGGCTGTAATGCCCCCGCGAGCGTAAGCTGATCAAGGCATCCGACCCGGACAGGCTGTCCAGCGCATTGAGCACCAACACCGCATTGTCAGCCCATGGCACCGTGACCGGACGGCCCCCTTGCTGCTGCACATCCGCCCACAGGTTGTCGCTCAATACGTCTGTATCCGCCACCACCACGACGTTGATATTCTGCGCCTCGGTAAGCGCTCCGGGAGAGTCCAGGAAAGCCGAGCGTGCCGCCCCTTGCAGGCGTACCGCGATCAGGTAACGCTCGCCTGTAGCCTTGAAGCTCTTGGACAACTCATCAGGCTTTTCCAGATGATTCAGAAGCGCTGTCTTGTAGGGCATAGCCTGCTCCGAACTGTGCAGCAGCGGTGTCAGAGTAGTTGTTGCACCCGGCAAGGCGCTCAAGATACCGGCGGTGGTCAGGTTAAGGCTGCCAATACCAGCAGTAATCACATCCTGTTCATTCATCGCAGAGGGTGACAACCCCAGGGCAGTCGCTTGCCAGACCGGCTCTGCGCCTTGTGCCAATGCCACAAACTGACCGTAGCGGCTGTCGCCTAACACGCTATCGGGTAGAAGCTTGATGCCCCACGCCTTGAACAAAAGCGCGAGGCCAGAAGACTTGTCTTTGCTGGGTATCCCAAAATAGTAATCGCCACGATCCTGCTCGCTATAAGGGTCGACGAACACCAACAAACGTCCACCACGCAGCACAAACTGGTCAATAGCGCGCAGTGTCGTCACAGGTAACCGTTTGGGATGCACGAGCATCAAGACATTGAGTGCACTGTCGATGGTGTCGACATCGGACGCCAATTCGCGCACTTCAAACGCATTGTTGATCTCCTGCATAATGCGCCACGGCTGCCGGGTTCGCCCCGACTGCACATCGAAGCCACCTGCCAATGGCAACGAAGACATCAGCCCAATCACGGGCCGCGCAGGCCGAGTCAACTTCTGCAATGTGCGGCTGATGTCGTACTCAAGGAACGTTTGTTGTTCAAGCGCAAAGAACCCAATGCTGGCGTGGTGCGCCTGGGCGTCAACGATGGCCAACCCAAAGAAAACCGCAGCACCCGCCTTGCCGATAGGGGCAGGTTGCAGGCCAAGTTCGACTGCGCGGGCTTCGTCTGCTGAAAACGGCGCAGGGTCAATCATGTGCACCCGTAGTCGGCCATTTGACACACGCTCATATTCACGCAGCAGTGCCTGGATGCGCACCGCGTAACTGCGCATGACCGTAAGGTCCCTGGCGGCCTGGCTGGAAAAGTAAAAATACAGGTCGGTGGGTTCGACTACGGCTTGAATGATCTGACGCGACCCCGGGCTCAGGGTGTAAAGCTGCTGCTCGGTAAGGTCCAACCGCATGGACGCCAAACGTGGTGCCAACTCGAAGTTGACCGCCACGAACCCAGCGATAATGACCATTAGGCGCAAGCAAGTGCGCGTCACCGATTTGAATGACATGGCGTCATACTGCCTTTTTCAATTCAACCGCAATCACGGTAGCGGCGAGCCAGCCTATGATCTGGCTGAAAAAGTACAACACGTCCTGTGGGTCGATCACACCTCGGCATAGTCCCTCGAAATGTGTGAGGAAACTCAGCGAAGCCACGCCATCGAGCCAGGGCAAACTTGACCAACCACGCAAGACATCCAATACCACCGGGAAGCCACAGGCCATGAATGCCAGACATAACGCCATCGCAGCAAGGAAGGCAATCAGTGGGTTCTTGGTCAGTGCCGACAGGCACCCGCCAATGGCCAGGCAACTGCCAGCCAGCAACCAACTGGCCAGATAGCCACAAAGGATGACGCCGTTGTCCGGCGCCCCCAGGTAGTTGACTGTAATCACCAGCGGAAACGTCAACGCCAGCGCCAACCCGCTGACCACCCAGGCGGCGAGGAACTTGGCTACAACCGCCTCAGCCGTACCCACCGCCAGGCACATCAACAACTCAATAGATCCGCTCTGCCGCTCGATGGACCACATACGCATGGCAAGGGTCGGCAGCAGCAACGCATATAGCCACGGCAGATAGTCGAAGAACGGTGCCAGGTCGGCCTGGTTACGCTGGTAGAAGTCGCCCAGGTAAAACGTGCTGATACCGCTGAGCAGCAGTAGCAAGAGGGTGAACACATACGCGACGGGAGTGACGAAATAACTGCACAGTTCGCGCTTGAACACCGGCCAGAACGTCCTCATGGTTGTTGCTCCCGGGTCAGCAGCCGGAAGACTTCCCCCAGCGAGCCCCGCTCGACTTCCTGGCGTGGTACATCCCAGCCACGACTCACAATCAGCGAATTGATAGCCGGTAATATCACCGCTCCAGTGCGCGCCAGCACCCGTACGCTGAAAGGTTCAGGCCCCGCCTCGATACCTGCAACGCCTGGCAGCATGCCAAGGGTCATGACATCCAGAGGCCGGGGTGCGTACAACGTCACAGCCTGGTGATAGCGCGAACGACCTTCCAGTTCCAGCGGCGTGCTGTCGACCAACAGCCGACCTTTATCCATGACCAGCACACGACTGCACAATGCAGTGACCTCTTCGAGGATGTGGGTAGAAATGATGACGATTTTGTCGCGGGCCAACTCCTTGAGTTGCTCGCGCACGCGGTATTTCTGATTCGGGTCCAGACCATCGGTGGGTTCATCGAGGATCAGTATCTTGGGATCATGCAGGAGCGCTTGCGCCAATCCGACGCGGCGCTGAAACCCCTTGGACAGGGTATCGATGGTCTGGCCACGTACCTCCATCAACTCGAATTGCTCAAGCATGGCCGTGACCCGCGCTGTCTTTTCGCGTCCACGCAAGCCGCGCACTTGAGCAATAAAGCCCAAAAAACTCGCGACGGACATTTCGTTATAGCAAGCAGCTGTTTCAGGAACGTAGCCGATCAGACGTTGAGCGTGGCGCGTCTGACGGCATATATCAAAACCAAAGAGGTTGACGGTGCCTGAGGTGGGCGACACGAACCCAGTAAGCATACGCAGGGTGGTGGACTTTCCCGCGCCGTTCGGGCCGAGCATCCCCAACACCTCACCCGAGGTAGCCTTGAAAGACACATCATCTACTGCCAGGGCTTTGCCGAAACGTTTGGTCAAATGCGTTATATCGATCATGGTTGCCCAGTTACCTGCTCAGACGAGGCGAAGCGTCTGAGAGTGCACGCTTCGTTTCGCGACGCACCTTATCGATAGGGTACGGATCCTGAAACCTCATCAGCGGAAAATCCGATTGCTCCTTGGCGTAAGTCGAAGTGTCTGCCGGCAAGTACGAATTGTCTGACAACGCTGCCATCTTCGGGTGGCTATTCTACTGACCTCTCCACCAACCGCCCACGCTAACGGAGCCATATTTCCCATGTTATTTCGAACGCTTGAAGTACCCGATACCCAAGGCCAGCTACTCAACGCAGTGGTCCTGTGCGGCTTCACCGCAACCCGCATCAACCGACAGTTTCTGGTTTATAGCCTTAATGAAAAATCGGGCGATGAGTTGGTCAAGATTTACCTGACGAACATTGAGGGGGACGGCCAAAAACTGCATATGTGTGATGTGCCGGCCGAGATCCTTACGACGGCCGTTCAAGTGCTCAGGCATATTTTCCGCGATGCCTGTGCGCCTGACCCAATACAAACCGACGATACCTATGCGCTGATGGACCTGACCGATACCGACATTCAATGCAGCGCTGTAAGTACTCATTACAACTTGAAGATCAGTGACGCGTGGCTAACAAGTCTGCTGAGATACGAACCCCAGAAAAAAGCAAGTAGCTTTTCTTTGCAGTCAGATGCCAATGTTGGTTCCACGGCAATTACAGGCCCAGCAACCGATAAACTTCTGGTGACACCTGCCGAACAGACCACGCCAGAAAGAATTGAGGC
Source organism: Pseudomonas sp. PA-1-6B (assembly GCF_021609545.1). Taxonomy (NCBI): domain Bacteria; kingdom Pseudomonadati; phylum Pseudomonadota; class Gammaproteobacteria; order Pseudomonadales; family Pseudomonadaceae; genus Pseudomonas; species Pseudomonas sp. PA-1-6B. The sequence goes on along the minus strand of NZ_WJZM01000007.1, from coordinate 3,531 downwards.
TAACCTCAAATCACTAATCGCCAGTATCACTCACCACAAGCAAATATTATTGAGTCAATATGTGTTGCTGGATGAGCGTCAACGACAACTGGATCAATTCGAGCAGACATTAAAGCACCGGGAAGCAGCATTAAAGCTTAGCGAGCAAGACATATTAACCAACACTCAATTAATACAGGAGGCCGAAAAGATGCTTAACGAAATCATGAAAGCCGAGATCAACCCCTAACTTGAGGTTTGACCTCGCGCACCGAACGCTACGCACTATGTCGTTTTTTGACAATTCATCGTCTTTGCCACCATAGACCCAGAAATGAAAGCCAGAAATTTAACAGCACTCCTATACGCAGCTCCTGTATTTATCTGCAGTTCGGGCATTGTTTCAGCAGACTGTACGTATTCCAACGGATCAGGTGCCGATACATTCTCAACCAGCATGCCGCGTTCACTGGTTATTCCTCGAGATACACCAATAGGCGCAACCCTTTTTGAATCAGCTGTATTTACTCACGGCCCGTCCAACAAAGAAATCCACTGCAATAGCACAACAACATGGGGAGCAATAAATAACATGGGAAACACTCCCGCTAACTCCAGCACTCATATTATAAACAACTCAGGACTGTCTTTCCAGTTACTCTATAATGGCAATCCACTCAAGGAGGCGAGCCAAACGCCACTTGCACCTAATACTTACAATATGAGCGGAGTCACCACCCAGTTAAGAATTATAAAAACAGGCGACACCATAAGCGGCGCGATCATCCCAGCCGGCGAAATCTCGGGGATTAAGTTAGGTATCCTTAAAGTTTCAACAATAAAACTGTCGAACAGCGTTACACTGACTGCCCCCGCCTGTCAAACGGCTAACGTCAACGTCCACATGGGACAACACCGCCTGAGTGACTTCCCAAAAAATGGCGCACCGTCAAATAAAACTATCCCGTTCAACATCAAAATTTATAATTGCCCAGCCGGGATAAACAAAGTCATGTATTCGCTCGTACCAACGTCCTCTTCACCTTCGTTGAGCGACAACCAAGGCATCATCAAGCTTAACCCTGGTTCGACAGCAATGGGAGTTGGTCTGCAAGTCACTGACGACAGCATGGTCCCGGTCTCCCTAAATACGTCCTTGCCGTTCAAGGAATACTCAAGCGCCGGTGGAAATTTTACAATCCCTCTCAACGCACGCTATTTCAAAATCGCCGGTGGCTCAGGCATCACCCCGGGTACAGCAAATACCGAAATGACATTTGTCATGAGCTACCTCTAGTTGCCAGCGCTCACCACTTCGCCCAATCGATGTCGCTGAACATGCAGCCGCCCCTCAAGGAAACGTAAACGTGAACTCCGCCGCCCCCTTAGCGGCGCCTGCCCTCAACGCCTCCTCACTGCCCAACCGAATATAGTGCGCACTCAAAGGTATTTTCGCGCCCTCACCTGCCCGCTTCATCGCATACCCTGCACCGTCATATCGAATCACCTGCTGGGTCAATTCATTATTCATGACAATCCCGAAACCACGGGCGCTGGCTGCTATCGGCTCAAGCGTTAGAACGGCGGGATTCGCAGACGGTCCGTACTTGTCAGTGAATGTAATCACCGGCTTGGCATTGGCGGCGCATTGGCTCAACTCGATGGCAAAGTGCACAGGCGTTGAGGTCGAGCCCACTTGCGGAAAATCGTTCAGGCTCATTCGCCCCAGTTGCACCGGTATAGTCTGGTAGGTTTGCACGTCACAGGTATTTGGAATTTCAATCGGGCCCCCATTACCCATATTGATAGCGGCGGGCCCCATCAACAGGTAGGGCGCGCGACAGATGCCAATCGGTATATTGTCTGTAGGTACCTCCACACTGCTGCCAAAAGCAGCTTTGCCTTTGGGTAAATCCACCGCATAAAGCGCAAGCCGAGAACTGCCGGCGACACGATCAACGATCAATTTTCCGGCAGGCAGTTGGCTGGGTGCGACCGTCAGAATCAACTGTTGCATATAATTGGTAACCATCGTTGAACCACGCGTTTGCGCAGCGGACGAATCATATTGAACACGCTCTTTCTCCATCGCTACCGGCAACGGCGTTTGCAGCAGTGGTCGACGTTGGCCGTCCGATGAGTTCACATATATTTTCAGGCCAATGCCGTCAACGTTGGTGGGGGCAATTCCGTCTGTCAGCGGTGTACCGGGTCCCCAATAGCCCATAGAAACCAACTCATGGGCAATGCCGGCAGCCGGGGCAAAGTTGTAGTTGGCATTCAGCGCTACAGCGCGCTCCCATAACACCGAGCCAGTGGGCGTATTACTCGTCAAAGGTGTCACTTGCGACCACGGCCTGCCCATACCGTTGCTGAATGTGCAAGACGTCGCAACACTGTCGACCAACGTCCCGGCTTCAGCCGCCACGCCACATATAAACAGCCATGTGCCGACGCACACTATGGCCGACCTTGAACGCCGAACATTTAGTACTGAATTCATATCAGGCATCGCAGAGTCAGCAGACGGCCTGACGCATCACCTGCGTCAGGCCGTCTGTGATTAGAAGGAAAGGTTAACGATCAATGAATGGAGCCAAAATTTATGCCATACAAAGGCACAAGCGCAGCCTCTCCGGAGACGCCATTGAATGCCATATCACCGAAGTTAGCTCCGACCAGGCCACCAAAGGTCTGGCCATAATAAGGCGATAACACGGTGAGCTTCCCAGTGGCGACAGACAGGCGAACGTTTCCGGCGTTCGTGCCGACCAAGCCTCCCAGGGTCGCATTGCTGCCACCACTGACCCCGCCAGTTGCCGATGAGTTGGTGATAGAGCTCTGGTTTAGACCGACCAAGCCGCCCACAATCGCACGCACGCCTCCCTGAACGGTGCCACTGGCCATGGCCGATTCAATGTGGCTGCTGAAGTTGCTGCCATGGGTGCCGACGAGGCCGCCGACATAGCTGCTTTCCCCACCCACCACCGCGCCACTGGCTTCAACCGACTGCAACTCGCCAGCATTGGCCCCTACCAGGCCTCCCACCTGACTTGAAATCGACCCGCTGGTTTTTCCGCGAGCCACGGAATGAGTGATGGAGCCCTCATAGTTGTTCCCCACCAGACCGCCAACCCGAGCATTGCGCCCGCCTGTGACAGTGCCCAAGGCTTGTGCTGTATCAATGGTGCCGGAAATATTATTACCCACCAAACCACCAACATTCTCCCCAGCGCTATCCCATACATCGCCGCCAGCCTTGACCTCTTTGAGCCTGCTATTCTGGCTAGTTCCCACCAAGCCTCCGGTACCGATGGCGCCGTACCCTGTAACTTTGCTGGTGGAGGTTGACTGGATAATGTCGCCGTTTTTGCTGAAGCCTACCAGACCGCCCACATTACCGGCCCCAGTGCCGCGTACCTCGCCCGATGACGCCGTGCGCTCAAGCGAACCGTTGGAGTTGAAACCCACCAGGCCGCCCACATTGACGCCGGCGCCGTTGCCATTTGTCGACCCGGTACTGATGGCATCAGTGATGAAGCCCCCCTGGTT
>NZ_WJZM01000069.1:0-29150 GCF_021609545.1 Pseudomonas sp. PA-1-6B | reverse complement strand
CTTGAGGCCTTTTTGTAATGGGCAGATCGCGAGCTGATCCAATGTTGGCCAGAAGCTGTTTGGAGCTTCCTCGGATAGGCCTGATACATAGATGCAACCGGGTACCAATGTTTGAAAAGCGGGTTGACAGTGGAGGGCGAGTCCATACATAGGAGCGAGCTTGCTCGCGAAAAACGTTAACGATCCCGCAGGTTCCCTGGAATAAACGCGGCGCTTGTGAGCTTTTCGCGAGCAAGCTCGCTCCTACATTCGGGTGTTGATTGTCACCGCTCGGTGACATTTCTTTTCCCCTTCGTTACTTGCCCCTGCCGCGCCCTTGTTTAGACTCCGGTCATCCCAAAAAAACAATAAGGGCCACCCATGACCACCCACCCACTGCCTGCCAGCAGTTGGCTGAATGCACCTGCCCATTACGCTTGGCTCGCCGCAGAAGGCCTGCGCCTGTTGGCGTTCGCCAAGGCATCGCGCCTGCCGGACGGGTTCGGCAACCTCGACGATAAAGGCCAGTTGCCGGCCAATGCCCGCGCCGAAACCATGAACACCGCGCGCATGACCCACAGCTTTGCCATGGCCCATGCCATGGGGTTGCCGGGTTATGCCGAACTGGTGGCGCACGGTGTGGCAGCGCTCAGCGGCCCGCTGCGTGACAGTGAGCACGGTGGCTGGTTCGCCGCGCCCCAGGCGGCTGATGGCAACACCGGCAAGGCCGCCTACCTGCACGCCTTCGTGGCCCTCGCCGCCAGCTCTGCCGTGGTGGCCGGCGCGCCGGGTGCGCACACATTATTGAACGACGCCGTCCATATCATCGACCAGTTCTTCTGGAGCGAAGAGGAGGGCGTCATGCTCGAATCCTTTGTCCGGGACTGGAGCGGCGTCGAAGCCTATCGTGGCGCCAACAGCAACATGCACGCCACCGAAGCTTTCCTGGCATTGGCCGATGTCAGTGGTGATACACGTTGGCTGGACCGTGCGCTGCGCATCGTCGAACGGGTGATCCACACCCACGCCGCTGGCAACCAGTTCATGGTCATCGAACATTTCGATGCGCACTGGAAGCCGTTGCTCGGTTACAACCAAGACAACCCCGCCGATGGCTTTCGCCCCTACGGCATCACCCCCGGCCATGGTTTCGAATGGGCGCGGTTGCTGCTGCACCTTGAAGCTGCGCGCCTCAAGGCCAAGCTGGCCGCGCCGGACTGGCTGGTGAGCGACGCCAAAGGCCTGTTCGCCAGTGCCTGCGAGTATGCCTGGGCGGTGGATGGTGCGCCGGGCCTTGTCTACACTCTGGATTGGAACCAGCGCCCGGTGGTACGCGAGCGCCTGCACTGGACCCATGCTGAAGCCAGCGCCGCTGCTCAGGCGCTGCTCAAACGTACCGGCGAGCTGCATTACGAAACCTGGTACCGACGCTTCTGGGAGTTTTGCGAAACCCACTTCATCGACCGGCTCCAGGGCAGTTGGCACCACGAACTCAGCCCGCACAACCAACCCAGCAGTAAAATCTGGGGCGGCAAACCTGACCTGTACCATGCCTGGCAAGCGGTCGTGCTGCCTGCACTGCCCTTGGCACCCAGCCTGGCCAGTGCATTGGGCAGTGGATGCTATGTCACCAAGTGGTGACATTTGTACGTCCCTTTGTTACCTGCGCCCCGAAAATCCATGTTTAAACTCCGTGCAGCGCAAGCTCTAGACTTGCATGCATAACAACAAGAAAAGGTACTCAGATGAACGCGATTAATCGCCTCGCCGTCGCTATTTCCATTGCCTCGTTGTTCCCCCTCAGTGCATTTGCCGCCGACTCCAAAGGTACGGTGGAAGTGGTGCATTGGTGGACCTCCGGCGGTGAAAAAGCGGCTGTGGATGTCCTGAAGGCCCAAGTTGAGAAAGACGGCTTCACCTGGAAAGACGGTGCAGTGGCAGGCGGCGGTGGCGCCACCGCCATGACCGTGCTGAAAAGCCGCGCGGTCGCTGGCAACCCGCCAGGCGTTGCCCAGATCAAAGGCCCCGATATCCAGGAATGGGCCTCTACTGGCCTGCTCGACACCGATGTGCTCAAAGACGTCGCCAAAGAAGAAAAATGGGATTCGCTGCTCGACAAGAAAGTCTCCGACACCGTGAAATACGACGGTGACTACGTGGCCGTGCCGGTGAATATCCACCGCGTGAACTGGCTGTGGATCAACCCGGAAGTCTTCAAGAAAGCCGGCATCACCAAGAACCCAACCACCCTCGAAGAATTCTATGCAGCGGGCGACAAGCTCAAGGCTGCAGGCTTCATTGCGCTCGCCCACGGCGGCCAGCCTTGGCAGGACAGCACCGTGTTCGAAGCGGTGGTGCTTTCGGTAATGGGCGCTGATGGCTACAAGAAAGCGCTGGTCGACCTGGATAACGGCGCACTGACCGGCCCGGAAATGGTCAAGGCCCTCACCGAGCTGAAGAAAGTCGCGACCTACATGGACGTCGACGGCAAGGGCCAGGACTGGAACCTGGAAGCTGGCAAGGTCATCAATGGCAAGGCCGGCATGCAGATCATGGGTGACTGGGCCAAGTCCGAGTGGACCGCCGCCAAAAAAGTCGCTGGCAAGGATTATGAGTGCGTAGCGTTCCCGGGCACTGATAAAGCCTTCACCTACAACATCGACTCCCTGGCGGTGTTCAAGCAGAAAGACAAAGGCACTGCTGCGGGTCAGCAGGACATCGCCAAAGTAGTGTTGGGTGAAAACTTCCAGAAGGTGTTCAGCATCAACAAGGGCTCGATCCCTGTGCGTAACGACATGCTGACCAAGATGGAATCCTACGGCTTTGATTCCTGCGCCCAGACCGCCGCCAAGGACTTCCTGGCCGACGCCAAGACTGGCGGCCTGCAGCCAAGCATGGCGCACAACATGGCCACCACCCTGGCGGTGCAAGGTGCGTTCTTTGATGTCGTGACCAACTTCATCAACGACCCGAAAGCCGACCCGGCCGACACGGCCAAGAAGCTTGGCGCGGCGATCAAGTCGGCCAAGTAACACCCTATGTAGGAACCCGGCTTGCTGTGGCGAGGGAGCAAGCTCCCTCGCCACAAAAGCGGGTTCCTGCAGGCTGTAGTCCTTTTTCCCTGTACTGGATTTTCCCATGAGTTCTGTTGCTGTGTTCAGCAAGGCCTCGCCATTCGATGTGCTGCAGCGCTGGCTCCCTAAACTGGTGCTGGCGCCGAGCATGTTCATCGTGCTGGTGGGCTTTTATGGCTACATCCTGTGGACGTTCGTGCTGTCGTTCACCACCTCGACGTTCCTGCCCAGCTACAAATGGGCGGGCCTGGCGCAGTATCAGCGGCTGTTCGATAACGACCGCTGGTGGGTGGCGAGCAAGAACCTGGCCGTGTTCGGCGGCATGTTCATCGGCATCACCCTGGTGATCGGTGTGCTGCTGGCGATTTTCCTCGACCAGAAAATCCGCCGCGAAGGCTTTATCCGCACCATTTACCTGTACCCGATGGCGCTCTCCATGATCGTCACCGGTACCGCCTGGAAATGGCTGCTCAACCCGGGCATGGGCCTGGACAAACTCCTGCGGGACTGGGGCTGGGAAGGCTTCCGTCTCGACTGGCTGATCGACCCGGACCGCGTGGTCTACTGCCTGGTGATCGCCGCTGTGTGGCAAGCCTCGGGCTTTATCATGGCGATGTTCCTCGCCGGCCTGCGCGGTGTTGATCAGTCGATCATCCGCGCTGCGCAGATCGATGGCGCAAGCCTGCCGCGTATCTACTGGAGCGTGGTGCTGCCGAGCCTGCGCCCGGTGTTCTTCAGTGCGGTGATGATCCTGGCGCACATTGCGATCAAGAGCTTCGACCTGGTGGCGGCAATGACCGCAGGCGGCCCGGGCTACTCGTCCGACCTGCCGGCGATGTTCATGTACTCGTTCACCTTCAGTCGCGGCCAGATGGGCATGGGTTCGGCCAGTGCAATCCTGATGCTCGGTGCGATCCTCGCGATCATTGTGCCGTACCTGTATTCCGAGCTGAGGACCAAGCGCAATGACTAGTCTCGCCGCAAAACCTGCCATCAGCCTGAGCCGCATCGCGATCTACGCGGTGCTGATCCTGGCGGTGCTGCTGTACCTGGTGCCGCTGGTGGTGATGCTGCTCACCAGCTTCAAGACCCCGGAAGACATCAGCACCGGTAACCTGCTGAGCTGGCCCACCGTGGTCAGCGGTATCGGCTGGGTCAAGGCCTGGGCCACCGTGGATGGCTACTTCTGGAACTCGATCAAGATCACCGTTCCTGCTGTGCTCATTTCTACCGCCATTGGCGCCTTGAACGGCTACGTGCTGTCGTTCTGGCGCTTCCGCGGTTCGCAGCTGTTCTTCGGCCTGCTGCTGTTCGGCTGCTTCCTGCCGTTCCAGACTGTGCTGCTGCCCGCGTCGTTCACCCTCGGCAAAATGGGCCTGGCCAGCACCACCACCGGCCTGGTGTTTATCCACGTGGTCTACGGCCTGGCGTTCACCACGCTGTTCTTCCGTAACTATTACGTGAGCATCCCGGATGCGTTGATCAAGGCAGCACGCCTGGACGGAGCGGGTTTTTTCACCATCTTCCGCCGGATCATCCTGCCGATGTCGACGCCGATCATCATGGTCTGCCTGATCTGGCAGTTCACCCAGATCTGGAACGACTTCCTGTTCGGTGTGGTGTTCTCCAGCGGCGACTCCCAGCCCATCACGGTGGCGCTGAACAACCTGGTCAACACCAGCACCGGGGCCAAGGAATATAACGTGGATATGGCGGCGGCGATGATCGCCGGGCTGCCGACCCTGCTGGTCTATGTGATCGCAGGCAAGTATTTCGTGCGCGGCCTCACGGCCGGCGCGGTCAAGGGGTAATCATGGCTACGCTTGAACTTCGCAATGTAAACAAGACCTATGGCGCCGGTCTGCCCGACACCTTGAAGAACATCGAACTGTCGATCAAGGAAGGCGAGTTCCTCATCCTGGTCGGCCCGTCGGGCTGTGGTAAATCCACGCTGATGAACTGCATCGCCGGCCTTGAAACCATCACCGGCGGCGCGATCATGATCGGTGATCAAGACGTCAGCGGCATGAGCCCCAAGGACCGTGACATCGCCATGGTGTTCCAGTCCTACGCGCTGTACCCGACCATGAGCGTGCGCGAGAACATCGAGTTCGGCCTCAAGATCCGCAAGATGCCGCAAGCCGACATCGACGCCGAAGTGGCGCGCGTGGCCAAGTTGCTGCAGATCGAACACCTGCTCAACCGCAAGCCGGGCCAGTTGTCCGGTGGCCAGCAACAGCGCGTGGCCATGGGCCGTGCCCTGGCGCGTCGGCCGAAGATCTACCTGTTCGACGAACCGCTGTCCAACCTCGACGCCAAGCTGCGCGTCGAGATGCGTACCGAAATGAAGCTGATGCACCAGCGTCTGAAAACCACCACCGTCTACGTGACCCACGACCAGATCGAAGCGATGACCCTGGGCGACAAAGTGGCGGTGATGAAGGACGGCATCATTCAGCAATTCGGCACCCCGAAGGAAATTTACAACGACCCTGCCAACCTGTTTGTGGCAAGCTTTATCGGTTCACCACCGATGAACTTCGTTCCCATGCGCCTAAAACGCCAGAACGGTGGTCTGGTCGCGCTGCTCGACAGCGGCCAGGCCCGTTGCGAGTTGCCGCTGGGTATGAATGACGCCGGTTTGGAAGACCGCGATGTGATCCTGGGCCTGCGCCCGGAGCAGATCGTGCTGGCAGCGGGCGAGGGCAACGGCTCGTCGAGCATTCGCGCCGAAGTGCAGGTGACCGAGCCTACCGGCCCGGACACCCTGGTGTTTGTGCAGCTCAACGACACCAAGGTCTGCTGCCGTTTGGCGCCGGACGTGGCGCCGCAAGTGGGCGAGACCCTGACCTTGCAGTTCGACCCGGCCAAGGTATTGCTGTTTGACGCCAAGACCGGTGAGCGGTTGGGCGCAGTGGCTTCATTGCCGGCACAGGGGCATGCCGACAATGTGACCCAGTTCAAGGGCCGTTAAGCCAGATAAGTGATTGTTTTAGTTAAAAAATGTAACCCGCGTTAGATAAAAACAGTTTAATAACAATAAAGACGAGGATGTAGGGATGAAAAAGCAACACAACAACACCCGGCTGATCTGCCAACTGTCAGCGGCAGCAGCCCTTGTATTGTCCGCCAATGCGATGGCGGCCGATGCATTCAGCGCCGATTCCAAGTGGATGACCGGCGATTGGGGCGGTGAGCGTACCAAGCTGATCGAGCAAGGTATCGACATCAAGGCCGACTACGTGGGCGAGATGGGCTACAACGCCCACGGCGGCTACAACGACGACAAGACCGGTCGTTACTCCGACCAGTTCGGTCTGGGCGTGGCGCTGGACCTGCAAAAACTGTGGGGCTGGGATAACACCCAGGCCAAGATCCAGTTGACCAATCGTAATGGCCAGAACATCTCCAATGACCGCATTGGCGACCCGCGTGCCGGCACCTTGAGTTCCTCGCAAGAAGTGTATGGCCGTGGCCACATGGTGCGTCTGACCCAGTTCTGGATTCAGCACCAGATGTTCGACAACAAGCTGGACGTGAAGCTCGGTTACTTCGGTGAAGGCGAAGACTTCAACACCTTCCCTTGTGACTTCCAGAACCTGTCGTTCTGCGGCTCGCAGGTCGGTAACTACGTCAATACCTGGTACAACTGGCCGGTCGCCCAGGCCGCTATCCGCGTGAAATACAACATCACGCCTGAGCTGTATGCGCAAATCGGTGCCTACAACCAGAACCCGTCGCAGCTGGAGCACGGCAACGGCTTCAAACTCAGCGGCAGTGGTACCAAGGGCACCGTGATTCCGGTGGAATTGGTCTGGTCGCCGAAGGTTAATAACCTGCCGGGCGAATACCGTGTGGGTTTCTATAAAAGTGCGGCCGATGCTCCGGATGTACGTGAAGACGTCAACGGTAACGATGCGGTCCTCAGCGGCGCCGACTTCCGTACCCGCAGCAGCAAGAAAGGCTACTGGTTCGTTGCGCAACAGCAACTCACCACCCATAACGGCGACGCTTCCCGTGGCCTGAACATTGCAGCCAACGCGACCTTCCATGACAAGGAAACCAACCTGGTCGACAACTACCAGTCGTTGATGCTCGTGTACAAAGGCCCATTCGACGCGCGTCCAAAAGATGACGTCGGCATTGGCGTCGCTCGCCTGCATGTCAACGATGACGTGAAGAAGAACTCTCAATTGCTCAACGCCGCCAATGGTGTGAGCGACTACGACAATCCGCTGTACACGCCGATTCGTGAGACTGAATACAACGTCGAACTCAACTACGGTTTCCACGTCACCAACTGGCTGACTGTGCGTCCGAACCTGCAGTACGTTGTCCAGCCTGGCGGCGTGGATAAAGTCGACAACGCGCTGGTAGCGGGCCTGAAAATTCAGTCTACGTTCTAACGCTGTTGCGATAAGCTCCTCTCTCTGTGCGCATTTGCGGGTAGCCATGGCTATCCGCTTTTTTTTGCGTGGCACTGTGATATTCGGGACCTGGGCACATGCACGAGCAACCGCTGCAACGCTTTTTCAAATCCCTGCGCGAGCGTCCGGTGTTCGCCTGGGAGCGCTTTCAGATGCGCGATGTGTTGGTGATCGACCATCCGCTGTGCCAGGCGGTGTTCAGTCGCCAGGGCGCGCAATTGCTGCACTTTCAACCTACGGGCCAGAAGCCGTGGCTGTGGTGTGCCGCCAAATGGCCGCAAGTCGGGGCTATCCGTGGTGGCGTACCGGTGTGCTGGCCGTGGTATGGCCGCCACCCCAGCGAAAATGCCTGGCCGTCCCACGGATGGGCCCGCTTGATCGACTGGAAACTGCTCGACAGCAGCACCGATGACGACGGCGTGCGCCTGCATTGGCAATTGCAGCTGTGCGACTGGCAGGTGGATTTGCACGCGCACCTGGGCGACACCCTGGAACTGCGCCTGAGCACCGAGCATCACGACGAGCTGCCGTGCCAGTTGAGTCATGCATTGCACGCTTACTGGCGTATTGGTCACGTTGATGAGGTAGCGCTGTCTGGGCTAGAAGGAGCACAAGGTTACGACCAGCTCAATCGCCAGGTTTGCCAGCAGGAAGGTGAATTGCGGGTCGATGGCGGATGCCAGCGGGTGTTCCAGCATGAGGGCGAATTGCAGCTCAAGGACCACGCCTGGCAGCGTGAACTGTGCATCGACACCGGCGACAGCGCCGACACGGTGGTGTGGCACCCGGGGAGCCGGCCGCTGTTGGGCGTGAGCTTTAACGAAGCGTCGGGGTTTGTGTGCGTAGAGGCGGCGATGGCGGCGGCGAGCCTGGCGCCGGGGGAGAGGGCCCACTTGAGTTTGCAGGCCAGGGCAGGGGTTTAGCGGTGTGGCTGATGGCGCTATCGCAGGCAAGCCAGCTCCCACCTTTGGAATGCATTCCCCTGTGGGAGCTGGCTTGCCTGCGATAGCGCCGGTACTGCTGGTAGAGCTACCTGCTAGTTGAATTCATCCCCAACCGGATACCGGCTGTCATTCAGACTCTCTTTGATCTTGCGCAAATGCGGCTGGAAATCCACTCCGCGACGCAGGGTCATACCCGTTGCCAACACGTCCAATACCGTCAATTGGATAATCCGAGAAGTCATCGGCATGTAGATATCCGTGTCTTCCGGCAACGGGATGTTCAGGCTCACCGTACTGGCCTTGGCCAGCGGCGAGTTTTCGGCGGTCACGCCCAGCACTGACGCACCGTTTTCCCGAGCGATACGCGCCACTTCCACCAGCTCGCGGGTACGGCCGGTGTAGGAAATGATCACGAACAACTCACCGGTGTGCGCCACCGAGGCGATCATGCGTTGCATCAGCACGTCGGCATGGGCGGTCACCGCCAGGTTGAAGCGGAAGAACTTGTGCAACGCGTCCATGGCTACGGGGGCCGAAGCGCCGAGGCCAAAGAAGTGGATTTGCCGCGCCTGGATCAACAAGTCCACGGCCTTGCTGATCAGCGCCGGGTCCAGGGCCTGGCACGCACTGTCCAAGGAGGCAATGGCGCTGCCAAAGATCTTCTGGGTGTAGGCCTCGGGGTTATCATCGGCCTCCACGGCGCGGCTGACATACGCGGCGCCACTGGCCAGGCTTTGCGCCAACTGCAATTTGAGTTCAGGGTAACCGCTGACACCGAACGAACGGCAGAAGCGGTTGACCGTCGGTTCACTGACCGAGGCGGCCTGGGCGAGGGCGGCGATCGAGAAGCGTGTGGCCTGCTGCGGGTTGAGCAGGATCACTTCAGCGACTTTGCGCTCGGCCTTGTTCAATTCTTCGAGGCGGTTCCGGATCTGTTCCAGAAGATTTCGCACGCGGTCCATTCAGTCTTTCCTTCGGGCGACGATGCAAATAAAAAGGCGGTAACCAATCGATGAGTGGCTTTTCGCGGTGGCCTATCCTACTGAGGGTAGCTGAACACCACCACTCGCAATGCGTATTTCGGGAAAATGTTGTGGTTATTACTACATTTTTCCTTGAGTGATGCCTTGAAAAAAGGTATTTGTAGCTTAACTTGATAAAAGAACAAACATCATGCCTTCGATAACCGTGGAACCCTGCACCTTTGCCCTGTTTGGCGCCTTGGGTGATCTGGCGCTGCGCAAGTTATTTCCTGCCCTTTATCAACTCGATGGCGCCGGGTTGCTGCACGACGACACACGCATCCTGGCCCTGGCCCGTGAAGCCGGCTCCGAGCAGCAACACCTGGCCCATATCGAAAAAGAATTGCGTAAATACGTCGGCAAAGAGCTCGACGAAGCCGTGGCCCAGCGTTTCCTCGCACGCCTGGCTTATGTGCATGTCGACTTCATGAAGGCCGACGACTACGTCGCCCTGGCCGAAAAAGCCGGCAGCGAGCAACGCCTGATTGCCTATTTCGCCACCCCGGCGGCGGTGTACGGCGCGATCTGCGAAAACCTGTCCAAGGTCGGCCTGGCGGAAAATACCCGCGTAGTGCTGGAAAAACCCATCGGTTCGGACCTGGAGTCGTCGCGCAAGGTCAACGACGCCGTGGCGCAGTTCTTTCCGGAAAACCGCACCTACCGCATCGACCACTACCTGGGCAAAGAGACGGTGCAGAACCTGATCGCCCTGCGTTTCGCCAACAGCCTGTTCGAAACCCAGTGGAACCAGAACTACATCTCCCACGTGGAAATCACCGTGGCCGAGCAGGTTGGCATCGAAGGCCGTTGGGGTTACTTCGACAAGGCTGGCCAACTGCGCGACATGATCCAGAATCACCTGTTGCAACTGCTTTGCCTGATTGCCATGGACCCGCCTGCCGACCTGTCCGCCGACAGCATCCGCGACGAGAAGGTCAAGGTGCTCAAGGCGCTGGCGCCGATCAGCCCCGAGGGCCTGACCACTCAGGTAGTCCGTGGCCAGTACATCGCCGGCTACAGCGCTGGTAAAGCCGTGCCGGGTTACCTGGAAGAAGACAACTCCAACACCCAGAGCGACACCGAGACGTTCGTTGCCCTGCGTGCCGATATCCGTAACTGGCGCTGGGCCGGCGTGCCGTTCTACCTGCGTACCGGCAAGCGTATGCCGCAAAAACTGTCGCAGATTGTCATTCACTTCAAGGAACCGTCCCACTACATCTTCGCCCCGGAGCAGCGTCTGCAGATCAGCAACAAGCTGATCATCCGCCTGCAGCCGGACGAAGGTATTTCCCTGCGTGTGATGACCAAGGAGCAGGGCCTGGACAAAGGCATGCAACTGCGCAGCGGACCGCTGCAATTGAATTTTTCCGACACCTATCGCAGCGCACGCATCCCCGATGCCTACGAGCGATTGTTGCTGGAAGTGATGCGCGGCAATCAGAACCTGTTTGTTCGCAAAGATGAAATCGAAGCCGCGTGGAAGTGGTGTGACCAGTTGATCGCCGGGTGGAAAAAATCCGGTGATGCGCCCAAGCCGTATGCGGCGGGGTCCTGGGGGCCGATGAGCTCCATTGCACTGATCACGCGGGATGGGAGGTCGTGGTATGGCGATATCTGAATTGAAACTGCCTCAGGGCGTCACTGCCCATGAGTACCGTACGCCTGCGCTGCTGGCCGATGGCCTGGCCAATGACGTGGCTGAGCAACTGCGCTCGGCCATCAGTGCCCGTGGCGAGGCGACGTTGGTGGTGTCCGGTGGCCGCAGCCCCGTGGCGTTTTTCCAGAACCTGGCCAAGCAGGGCCTGGATTGGTCCAAGGTCACCATCACCCTGGCCGATGAACGCTGGGTGCCGGTCGAACATGCCGACAGCAATGCTGGCCTGTTGAAGCAACACTTGCTGCAAGGTCCGGCGGCCAAGGCGAAGTTCCTGAGCCTGTACAGCCCCGCTGCCAATCTTGAAGACGCTGCCGAGCAGGCCGATCGCCTGCTGGGCGAGTTGCCAGCCATTGATGTGCTGGTGCTGGGCATGGGCGATGATGGCCACACCGCATCGCTGTTCCCCAACAGCCCTAACCTGAGCGAAGCGCTGAAGGCCGACGGTACCCGCCGTTGCTGGCCGATGCTGGCGCCCACTGTGCCGCACCAGCGCCTGACCATGAGTCGTGCGCTGCTGGCCACGGCCAGCTACACCGTGCTGTCGATTTCCGGCAGTTCGAAATTGACCACCTTGAGCGCCGCGCTGGCCAGCGACGATGTTGCTGCCATGCCGATTCGCGCGTTTTTGCAACCTACTCTAGAGATTTACTGGTGCCCATGAGCCAAGGATCAGCCGCTATGAAAAGCCCTCAACCGACCGTGTCCATGGCGGATAAAGTTGCCTTGATCGACAGCCTCTGCGCCAAGGCGCGGATCCTGCCGGTGATCACCATCGCCCGCGAGCAGGACATCCTGCCGTTGGCTGACGCCCTGGCCGCTGGCGGTTTGACCGCGCTGGAAGTGACCCTGCGTTCCGAGTTCGGCCTCAAGGCCATTCAGGTCTTGCGCGAGCAACGTCCTGAGCTGTGCACCGGTGCCGGTACCGTGCTCGACCGTCACATGCTCGACGCGGCAGAAGTGGCAGGCTCGCAATTTATCGTCACCCCCGGCATCACCCGTGACTTGCTGGAAGCCTCGGTACACAGCCCGATCCCACTGTTGCCGGGCATCAGCAACGCCTCCGGAATCATGGAAGGCTACGGCCTGGGTTATCGCCGCTTCAAGCTGTTCCCGGCTGAAGTCAGCGGTGGTGTTGCTGCCATCAAGGCTCTCGGCGGCCCGTTCGGCGAAGTCAAATTCTGCCCGACTGGCGGTGTTGGCCCGGCCAACATCAAGAGCTACATGGCGTTGAAAAACGTGATGTGCGTGGGCGGCAGCTGGATGCTGGATCCGGAGTGGGTCAAGAACGGCGACTGGGCGCGTATCCAGGAAGTCACTGCCCAGGCGCTGGCGCTGCTGGACTGAACTGATTTATCGAATCGTTGTTGCTGTGCTTAACGGCATTTTTGCGGCGCACTTGGTCGGTGTGCCGCTTTTTTTTGCCTGTAAAAAAACCTCAAGCACATCGCCGCTCTGAAGGTGGGAGCTGGCTTGCCTGCGATAGCCATTTATCAGTTAGCCCATCTGTGGCTGATACACCGTTATCGCAAGCAAGCCAGCTCCCACAGTTTTAAACGGTGTTTAGTTTGGTGATCGCGTGGACTAGTACATTGATGTGCGCCGCCGACGTCAACAGCCCCGGCGTCACCCGGATACAGGTGCCAAACGCTGCCCCCGTGCGCGTGGTGGTGAACAGGCCGTGCTCCTTGAGCAACCGGTCCACCATCGTCTGCTGATCACGCCCGATGAACTTGAAGGCTGTGATCCCGCAGTACAGTCGCGGGTCATCCGAGGTCAGCACTTCAATCCCCGGCAACGGCCGTACCTGGTTTACCCACAGGTTGCGCAGGTAATTGACGCGTGCGCCCTTGGCCGCAGCGCCACCCAACTGTCGATGCTCTTCAAACACCAGGGGCAAGGTCATCAGCGCCGGAAAGTTCGGCGTGCTATAGGACGTACGCGCTCGCACATCGGTGGCTGGGTAGTGAAACTCGCCCATATCCGGGTCGATATCGGCCAGGCGCTCCGGTGCGATGTACAAAAAGCCCAGGGTCAGCGGCGCGCCGATCCACTTGTGCAGGTTGAAGCCCGCGAACTGAATGCCCAGTTCGGCCAGGTTGAAGTCGATCTGGCCCAAGGCGTGGGCGCCGTCGAGGATCACGTCGATTGCGCGTTCGCGCGCGGCCTTGGCAATGGCCGCAACCGGCATGACCAGGCCCGTACGGTGGGTCACATGGGTCAAGGCCATTAATTTCAGACGTGGGTGCTGCACAAACACATTGTGATAAGTCTGCACCAGGCTGTCGAAACTGGCCGGGTGGGTGTGGACCACCTCTATCACTTCCACGCCGCGAGTCGCTGCCAGCCAGCGCATGGCGCCTTTGACCGTGTCGTATTCCAGATCGCTGATCAGCACCTGGTCGCCGGGTTGCAGGCGGTTGTAGTTGCGGATCAGTGACTGCAAGGCTTCGGTAGCGTTACGGGTGAAAGCGACCGATTCGGGGTCGACATCAATCAACCCGGCCAACTGGCGGCGTATCTCGTTGTTTTCACCCTGCTCAAAACGCTGGCGCACATGCACAGAGTTGCTGCGGTTGATAAAGCTGATGTGCTCAAGGTACTGGGCCTGCACCGCCCGGCTCATGCGCCCGAAGTAGCCGTTTTCCAGGTTGATCGGGCCGGGCTCGTATTCATAGCGCTGGGCGATGGCGTGCCAGTGCGGTTCGTTATCGGCATTCCTTGGCATGGTGAGTCTCTCAGTGGCGGGGGGCGGGTCTGCCATGTTTGGCGCGCAGTGGTTCAAGCAATTCGGACAGGCCGTTGTGGTCGATTTCCTGCATCAAGGCCAGCAAACCGCCCAGTTCCCCGTGGGGGAAACCTTCACGGGCGAACCAATTCAGGTAGGGCCCAGGCAGGTCGGCAATGATCCGGCCTTTGTATTTACCAAAGGGCATTTGGCGGGTGATCAGCAGTTCGAGTTTTTCGGGATTCATGAGCGTCGTAGGGTTGAGGCCAGGCTTTCGAAAATACAGGCATTCTGCATGAAGGCCAAATGACAGATCATGCAAATAACCAACATACAGATGGTTCAATAATTCGTAAGATATTGAAAATAAACATAAAAATAATTTTTATAAACCTGGCACGGGCGCTGCAATAACCAAGGCAACCTTCTAACCCGTACAAGGAATTGAAAAATGACTGATATCAACAAAGAATCGATCTCCGTACTGAACGACCTGATCGAGACCAGCATCGACGGCCAAAAGGGTTTCAAGGAATGCGCTGAAGACATCAAGCATCCAGAACTCAAGGCCCTGTTTGCAAAGCGCTCCGCTGATTGCGCGACAGCCGCTGCTGAACTGAAAACTGCTGTGCGTGCCTTGGGTGGCGATCCTGAAGATTCCGGCAGCATGGCCGGCGCCTTGCACCGTGGCTGGGTCGACGTGAAGTCGATGGTCACCGGCAAGGACGAAGAGGCCGTATTGAACGAAGCCGAGCGCGGTGAAGACCACGCACTGAAGGCTTACAAGGAAGCGATCGAGAAGATCAACAAGCACAACCTGGTGGGCATTCGTGACTTGGTTGAGCGTCAGTACCACGGTGTACAGCGTAACCACGACCAGGTAAAAGCCCTGCGTAACCAGGCTCGCGCTCAGTCGTAAGACCTGAGGTAAGACCTACGCTGGACCTAGTGTGGGAGCGGGCTTGCTCGCGAAAGCGGTGGATCAGTCACTGTTGTATTGGCTGATACACCGCAATCGCGGGCGAGCCCGCTCCCACATTTTTTTATGCAAAGGCTGGAATGTAGATCAGCCGATGCTGATTGGCGGCAGCTCGGTCAGGGTCACGACTTGCTGTTTGCGTGGCGCCAGAATTTCCGCCTCGCCATCGACTACCAACTCATCACGCTGATTGAACACCCGAGTGGCAATGCGCACGCGAAACTTCGGCAGTTTCTCGAGGATTTCCAAGCGCACGGTCAGGGTGTCGCCGATCTTCACCGGTTTCTGGAAGGTCATTTGCTGGCCGATATAGATCGTGCCTGGCCCAGGCAACTCGCAGGCCACCGCCGCGCTGATCAGCGCGCCGCTGAACATGCCGTGGGCAATCCGCTCCTTGAACATGGTCGCCTTGGCGTATTCAGCGTCCAGGTGCACCGGGTTGTGGTCACCCGACATGGCGGCGAACAGCTGGATATCGCGCTCTTCGACGGTTTTGCTGAAGCTGGCAG
Source organism: Pseudomonas sp. PA-1-6B (assembly GCF_021609545.1). Taxonomy (NCBI): domain Bacteria; kingdom Pseudomonadati; phylum Pseudomonadota; class Gammaproteobacteria; order Pseudomonadales; family Pseudomonadaceae; genus Pseudomonas; species Pseudomonas sp. PA-1-6B. The sequence continues at coordinate 13,834 of NZ_WJZM01000069.1, read as the reverse complement.
TCTGGCCCACTTCAAGCGCTTCGTACGGGGTGTTGGTTACCTGGGTCATCTCAACGTGCATCCTGTGGCTTAACGGTAATTAATCGGCTGATTTTAAAGCAAAAACTATTCGCAGCGGGTGGGCCTGCGCAACGCCAGCGCCTGGTCGAGCCAGGTCAGCAGGTCGGCGGTGACTTCATCACGGTTGGTTTCGTTGAATACTTCATGGCGCGCCTGCGGGTAAAGCGTCAATTGCACGTCCTGGCAACCGGCCTCACGCAGGGCGTGGGCCAGGTGCTTGAGACGCTTGCCTTCACTCACCGGATCACGATCGCCGCCCATCACCAGGATCGGCAGGCCGGGATCAATCTGCGCCAGGTTGGAGACTTTGCTGATCTGCTGCAAGCCGCCCAACAGGTCGATCCACAGTTGATTGGTGCAACGAAAGCCACAGAGTGGGTCGTTGATGTAGTTGTCCACTTCAACCGGGTCGCGGCTGAGCCAGTCAAAGGCGGTGCGATTGGGTTTGAAGGCTTTGTTAAATGAGCCGAACGACAAGAAGTCGATCAACGCACTGCGCGCTCGCAGGCCTTGGCGTGCACGCTCGATGCGCGCAATGATTCGCGCTGCACGGTAGAGGGCCACCGGCTGGAAATTCGAGCCGCTGAGTATTGCGCCATGCAAGCTGGCGCTGTGATGCAGCAAGTACGCCTGGGAGATATAGCTGCCCATGCTGTGGCCCAGCAAGATGATCGGCAGCCCGGGGTGCTGTTGGCCGATGTGCTGATTAAGGCTGGCCAGATCGCCCACGACTTTGTTCCAGCCATCCGTTTCAGCATATAGCCCAACGGTGCCGGCCTCGGCGGTACGGCCATGCCCACGCTGGTCCAGCGCATATACGCCATACCCTGCGCCACACAACGCCTGCGCCAGGCGCGCATAGCGACCGCCGTGCTCGGCCATGCCATGGGAAATCATCACCACGGCCCTGGGCGGGCCGTCGGGCATCCATTGGTTGACGTACAGACGGGTGTGGTCGTTCGCGGTCAGCCAGAAGGTGCTGTGGTTCATGGCGGCTTCCTTTGCTCAGGGTGGTGGCATTGTATAGCTCATCCGGCGTGAGGCGGGGTATCTGCCTACGCCTTAGGTACAAGATTCATACAATCAATGACACAGTTCAGCGTCTTGCCTGTTTGGCCATAGCTGCTAACTTCCCCAAAGCTCCGCTTCTTATTGCTGCACATCTGCATGGCAGCGGCCGGACACACTCAGGTAAAGAGGACAAGAATAATGCAACCTGATTTCTGGAATGACAAACGCGCGGCGGGAGTCCCCAATGCCATCGACCTCAGCACCTACAAGTCGGTGATCGAGGTCTTCGAGCGTTCCTGCAAGACCTTTGCCGACCGTCCGGCATTCAGCAGCATGGGCATTACCCTCACCTACGCCGAGCTTGAGCGCCAGAGTGCGGCGTTTGCCGGTTACCTGCAGCAGCACACCGACCTCAAGCCCGGCGAGCGCATCGCGGTGCAGCTGCCCAACGTGCTGCATTACCCGGTTGCGGTGTTCGGCGCACTGCGCGCCGGGCTGATCGTGGTCAACACCAACCCGCTTTATACGCCGCGCGAGATGCGCCATCAGTTCAAGGATGCCGGTGTGCGGGCGCTGGTCTACCTCAACCTGTTCGGTTCACGTGTGCAGGAGGTGTGCACCGACACGGAGATCGACTACCTGATCGAAGCCAGGATGGGCGATTTCATGCCCGCCGCTAAAGGCTGGCTGGTCAACACCGTGGTCGACAAGGTGAAGAAGATGGTCCCGGCCTATCACCTGCCACGGGCGGTGTCGTTCAAGCGCGCCCTGCGCATGGGCGCGGGCCTTGGAGTGACGCGCCATCCGGTGACCCTGGACGACGTCGCCGTGCTGCAATACACCGGCGGCACCACTGGGCTGGCCAAGGGCGCGATGCTCACTCACGGCAATCTGGTGGCGAACATGCAGCAAGTGCGGGCGTGCATGTCGCAACTGGGCGACGACGGCCATCCGCTGATCAAGGAAGGGCAGGAGGTGATGATTGCACCGCTGCCGCTTTACCACATCTATGCCTTCACGGCCAATTGCATGTGCATGATGGTCTCCGGTAACCACAACGTGCTGATCACCAACCCACGGGACATCGGCGGGTTTATCAAGGAGCTCAAACAGTGGCAGTTCTCCGGCCTGTTGGGGCTCAACACACTGTTTGTGGCGCTGATGGATCACCCGGATTTCAAGACCCTGGATTTCTCCCACCTGAAGATTACCAACTCTGGCGGCACCGCCCTGGTCAAGGCTACGGCGGAACGCTGGAAAGCGGTGACCGGCTGCGCCATCGGCGAAGGCTACGGACTCACCGAAACCTCGCCAGTGGCCAGTACCAACCCCTATGGAGGCCTGTCGCGCCTGGGTACCGTGGGCATCCCGGTGCCGGGTACGGCGATGAAAGTCGTGGATGACCTGGGGCAAGAACTGCCATTGGGCGAGCGCGGCGAGCTGTGCATCCAGGGCCCACAAGTGATGAAGGGCTACTGGCAGCAACCGGCCGCCACCGCCGAAACCCTGGACGCCGATGGCTGGTTGAAGACCGGTGACATTGCGGTGATCGACACCGATGGCTATATCAGTATTGTGGATCGCAAGAAGGATTTGATCATCGTCTCGGGTTTCAACGTGTACCCCAACGAAATTGAAGACGTGATCATGGCCCACCCGGCCGTGGCCAACTGCGCCGTGATCGGCGTACCGGACGAGCGCACGGGGGAGGCGGTAAAGCTGTTCGTGGTGGCGCGGGCCCAGGGGGTGAGCCTCGAGGAACTGAAGGCGTACTGCAAGGCCAACTTCACAGGGTACAAGGTGCCCAAGCATATTGTGTTGAGAGAGTCGTTGCCGATGACGCCGGTGGGGAAAATTCTGCGCCGGGAGTTGCGCGACATCGCTTGAATTGAAATAGGGTACAAAAATGTGGGAGCTGGTTTGCCCGCGATAGCAGTGTTTCAGTCGCCTGTTGAATTGACTGATCCACCGCTATCGCAGGCAGGCCAGCTCCCACACTGTATTTTTCGCCCTTGAGAGCCTGTTCTAGAGCCATTTCTGGCGTTATAGAATTTTTGCTCTAAAAGTGACCATTGGATGTTCTTGAGTCATGTTTATGACTGTAGGGCCCTCTTTTGGCTCTAGGCGGCCCTTGGCAAAGCTGCTACTCTCGGCGCGCTTTGTGACTTCTAGGCCTGCTTGAAAGCGCCAGACTCACCTAAAAACATACACCAATAATAATCGCATCAAATGCGATGATGAATTCGCGTCGCTGAGGAGTGGGCTTCCATGAATGAAGACTTTTGGAAGGATAAGTACCCCGCCGGGATTGCTGCACAGATCAATCCAGACGAGTATCCGAATATTCAGGCGGTACTGAAGCAGTCCTGCCAGCGCTTCGCCAACAAACCGGCTTTCAGCAACCTGGGCAAGACAGTCACCTACGGTGAACTGTACGAATTGTCCGGCGCATTCGCCGCGTATCTGCAACAGCATACCGATTTGAAGCCTGGCGATCGAATCGCCGTGCAACTGCCCAACGTTCTGCAATACCCCGTCGCTGTATTCGGTGCGATCCGCGCCGGCCTGATCGTGGTCAACACCAACCCGCTGTACACCGCGCGGGAGATGGAACACCAATTCAATGATTCGGGGGCCAAGGCCCTGGTTTGCCTGGCCAACATGGCGCACTTGGCTGAAAAAGTCGTGCCCAAGACCGCCGTCAAGCACGTGATCGTCACCGAAGTTGCCGACCTGCTCTCGCCGTTCAAGCGCGTGCTGATCAACAGCGTGATCAAGTACGTGAAGAAAATGGTCCCGGCCTATCATCTGCCCCAGGCCATCAAGTTCAACGACGTACTCGCCAAGGGCCATGGCCAGCCGGTCAACGATGCCAGCCCGGCCAGCGGCGATGTAGCCGTGTTGCAATACACCGGCGGTACCACCGGCGTGGCCAAGGGCGCGATGCTGACGCACCGCAACCTCGTCGCCAACATGCTGCAATGCAAGGCGCTGATGGGCTCCAACCTCAACGAAGGCTGCGAGATCCTGATCACGCCGCTGCCGCTCTACCATATCTATGCCTTCACCTTTCATTGCATGGCGATGATGCTGATCGGCAACCACAACATCCTGATCAGCAACCCGCGCGACCTGCCGGCGATGGTCAAGGAACTGTCGAAGTGGAAGTTCAGCGGCTTCGTCGGCCTCAACACCCTGTTCGTGGCACTGTGCAACAACGAGGGTTTCCGCAAGCTGGACTTCTCTGCGCTGAAGGTCACCCTGTCGGGCGGCATGGCGTTGCAACTGGCTGCGGCGGAGCGTTGGAAGGCTGTGACCGGCTGCGCTATCTGCGAAGGCTACGGCATGACCGAAACCAGCCCGGTGGCCACGGTCAACCCGATCCAGCACATCCAGATCGGCACCATTGGCATTCCGGTGCCTTCCACCGCGTGTAAAGTCATCGCCGACGACGGCACCGAGCTTGCACTGGGCGAAACTGGCGAGTTGTGTGTGAAAGGTCCGCAAGTGATGAAGGGCTACTGGCAGCGTCAGGACGCTACCGACGAGATGCTTGACAGCGAGGGTTGGCTGAAGACCGGCGACATCGCGATCATCCAGCCAGACGGCTACATGCGTATCGTCGACCGCAAGAAGGACATGATTCTGGTCTCCGGCTTCAACGTCTACCCCAACGAGCTGGAAGACGTGCTGGCGGGCCTGCCGGGTGTGCTGCAGTGTGCGGCTATCGGCGTACCGGATGAAAAATCCGGCGAGCACATCAAATTGTTCATCGTGGTCAAGCCAGGGGCTACCCTGACCAAGGACCAGGTGATGGAACACATGCGCGCCAACGTTACCGGCTACAAAGTGCCCAAGGCCGTCGAGTTCCGTGATGCGCTGCCGACCACCAACGTGGGCAAGATCCTGCGGCGTGAATTGCGTGATGAAGAACTGAAGAAACTCGGTCTTAAAAAGTAACCCATAAAAAACCCCGCCGATGCGGGGTTTCTTATGAGGGCGCTGGCGAAACACTTACCCCCTGTGGGAGCTGGTTTGCCTGCGATAGCGCTACAGCAGCCACTGCTGTATCGCCTGACTCACTGCCATCGCGGGCAAGCCCGCTCCCGCAGGGTTACCAGGGTTACAGCACGAACTGCGCGAAGCTCACACCCGCACCGGCGGGGCGTACGTCCTTCAAGAACGAGTCCTTATCCGCGCTTAGCTCCAGCGTAATCTCTGGCTTGCGCTTGCCCGCATTGCGTACCACCAGCCCTTCGAGTTTTTCACGCAGGAACACGGTCGGCACCTTCAGGTGCAGCAACTGGTCGGTGTCGGCGTTGTGCATCAACAGGTGGATCCACTCGTACTGGCCTACGGCAATACGCCCCACCGGCAGGTCGAACCACCAGATGTTGCGTTTGCGGTCCAGGTCGGTGAAGTGGCAGTTGTTGACGCCGAGTACGGCACCGCCCAGTTCCTGGTTTCTGCGGGCAATGGCCTGTGCTTTATTGAGTTTCATAACCTTCCTACGGGATCTGTTATTCAGCGTTGCAGCCTGAATGTGCCGGGCATTCTCGTGGGTTGGCTGCAAAACATAAAGCCAAACCTGCCGCTTTCGATGAAATGCTTGCGCAAAAATAATTGAAACTCTGCCGCTGCGCTTCAGGTCAACCGCTACGTAGTGACCAAAAACCATTTGATTGTTATCAGGAGTAATACCATGAGCAGCACTTCCGATAAGGTAAAGGGCTTGGCGAACGAAGCTGTCGGTAACATCAAGCAAGGCGTCGGTGAAGTCACAGACAATGACAAACTGCGTGCTGAAGGCATGATCCAAGAGAAAAAAGGCGAAGCTCAGCAAGCAGTGGGCAAGACCAAGGACGCAGTGAAAAAAGCCACTGAGTAACACGTCCTGGCTGGCTGACCCCAGCAGCCCGACGGCCATCCACGGATGGCCGTTTTTGTATCCGGTGCTGCAACTAAACTTTCGAAATTGTTTCAAAGTCGCCAAATGGGCTACTTTGATGTAGAAAACGGCCCCTGAGTCGCCCACGAACTCAACCTCTTTTGCGGCGAAAGGAGACGCTATGCTTTTTCCAGTACTCGATGGTCTCAAGCTGCACAAGGTGCTGGTACGCACCATCAAGGAATTCGTCGATGACGAGATGCCTACCTACGCCTCGGCACTGGCCTACCAGATGCTGTTCTCTTTGTTTCCGTTCCTGCTGTTCCTCATTGCCCTGATCGGCTTCCTGCATTTGCCCGACTTCTTCAGTTGGCTGCGCCTGCAATCGGAGCTGGTGTTGCCTCCCCAGGCGCTGGAACAGGTCAACCCGGTGATCGATCAGTTGCAGCAGTCCAAGGGCGGCTTGCTCTCGGTGGGTATCGTTATCGCCCTGTGGACGGCCTCTGCGGGCGTGCGCCTGATGATGAGCGCCATGAACGCCGCCTACGATGTAGTTGAAGGTCGGCCGATCTGGAAGCGTTTCCCGCTGTCGATTTTCTACACCGTGGGTATCGCCGGCATGCTGCTGGCGGCCGCCGCGCTGATGGTGCTGGGCCCGCAAGTCATGGAGTGGCTGGCCGGGCAGATCGGCATGCAGGAATTCGTGGTCACGCTGTGGACCATCCTGCGCTGGCCGCTGATTGTGATCTTGCTGATGTTCGCCGTGGCCCTCATGTACTACGTGATGCCGGACGTCGAACAGGAATTCCGCTTTATCACCCCCGGCTCCGTCTTGGCCGTGGTGGTATGGATCGTCGCCTCCCTGGGCTTTGGCTACTACGTCAAGACCTTCGCGGACTACAACGCCATGTATGGCAGTATCGGTGCGATCATTGTCTTGCTCCTGTATTTCTACATCTCTGCCGCCGTACTGCTGCTGGGCGCGGAGATGAACGCGGTGATCGAGCATATGTCTGCCGAGGGCAAGGACCCCGGTGAGAAGGAAATAGGCGAGCCGGGCCACACCGATGAAAAACAACACGTCTCAGGCTTAGGCCGGGACCACTCCAAGCCTATGACCGAGCCTGAACAATGATCCGTGAAATCCTGAAAATGGGCGACGAGCGCCTGCTGCGTATCGCCCCGCCGGTGCCGCCGGAAATGTTCGACAGCCCGGAGTTGTGGCAACTGATCGACGATATGTTCCAGACCATGGAGCACGTGGGCGGCGTTGGCCTGGCGGCGCCGCAGATTGGCGTGGACCTGCAACTGGTGATCTTCGGTTTCGAGGCCAGCGAACGCTACCCGGACGCGCCGCCTGTGCCGCAGACCATCTTGATCAACCCGCTGATCACACCGCTTAGCCCGCTGCAGGAAGAGGGCTATGAAGGTTGCCTGTCAGTGCCCGGCCTGCGCGGCGCCGTGAACCGTTACCAGCAGATCCGCTACGAAGGGTTCGACCCCAAAGGCGAGCCGATCGTACGTTTTGCCGACGGCTTCCATGCGCGGGTGGTGCAGCATGAGTGCGACCATTTGATCGGCCGGCTGTACCCATCGCGGATTACCGACTTCAGCAAATTCGGATTTATTGAAGTGATGTTCCCGGAGCTGGACCCAACGGCTGACGAATAGCCCTTCTGAACCCACAGTTCAACTGTGGGAGCAGGCAAGCCAGCTCCCACATTGGATCAGTGTTTATTCAGGACTGGGGCATTGAGCCCCATCGCAATCATCGGTTTATTGCGCTTGTAACGCACCAGCCGCTCACTCAGCGATTGCGGCAAAACCGTGTCCTGGCTGAACCCCATGCCCTGATACAACCCTTCCAGGTCCGGATGGCACAGCAACCAGACAGTCTCCTCACAACCTGCCACGGCCTCTTCAATCAGTCGCGCCGCCAGCTGCTGGCCACGATAAGTCGGCGCCACAAACACCCCCGTCAGCCACTGCCCACCCATCACCGGGCTCAAGCACAAGCCGGCCACGATCTCGCCATCTCGCACTACCCACAAACGGCCGCCCTTGAGCGCTTTCATCGATGAATTGTGGCTGCGGTAAAACTTGTTCAGCAGTGGCCATAGAGGCTCGGCCAGCGGTTCGATGTGCAATGGGGGCATGGGGTTCAGACAAGCGTTATCCAGGGCAGGGGATTATAAGCGCCTTCTGCCGGGCAATAGGTGGTATACCCAGTGCTACATCCCCTGTTAGTGGAGCATGCATCATGGCCAAAGGTATGGATTCAAAGAAAGCCGCGAAGAAAAAACCGGCAAAGACCGCGGATGAAAAACGCGCGGACAAGAAGACCAAAAAATCCGAAGCAGGCCTTTTCGGTCACTGAGTTACACGCTTAGAACCAAACGATCTGCAAGATTTTCCCGCCTCATTGCACAGAGCAGGAAACACCTGCTCTGAGCTGCCGATGGCCAATTACCTTGATCCGACCCACCGCCGGGAAATCGAAGCCCTGGCGACGACCTTTGTGGCAAGAACCGAGTGGCCGACCTGGCTGCTGTTGATCAGCGTGTATGCCGGCTGGTTTGCGGTGATCCTTGGCAGCCGGTGGCTGGGCCTGTGGCTGAGCATGTTGCTGCTGATTCCGCTGCTGACCCTGTGGCTATCGGTGCAGCACGAATTGCTCCACGGCCACCCGACCCGTTCGTTATGGCTGAATAAACTCCTCGGCTATGCCCCTTTCGCGGTGTGGTATCCCTACACGCTGTACCGCGATAGCCACCTGTTGCACCATAACGATCATGACCTGACCCTGCCGGGCATCGACCCGGAAAGCCGCTACCTCAATCAGCAGCAATGGAACAACAGCTCGCTGTTCGAACGTGGCGTGCATTGGCTGACCAAGACCGTGTTTGGCCGCTTCCTGCTGGCTGCGCCGTTGGCCATTGGCCGGTTGGCACGTCACGAGTTTCAACGCCTGCCCCAGGTATGGCCGATGTGGCTGGCCCACGGCGCCGTCACTGTGCTGATGCTGAGTTTCATCGCCTACTACAGCGCGCTTGCGGTATGGCATTACCTGCTGCTGGTCAGCGTGCCAGCCTTGTCCCTGGCCTCGATCCGTTCCTTCTATGAGCACCGCCCCCATCCCCGGCCGGAACAGCGCACAGTGCTCAACGAAGCGTCCTGGCCCTGGGCCTGGCTGTTTCTCAACAACAATCTGCACCTGGTGCACCACGATCTGCCGATGTTGCCGTGGTACCTGTTGCCCAGGGTGTACCGTGCCCGGCGCGAGCAGTGGCTGGCGCGCAGCGGTGGTTTCCTGGTGCAAGGGTACGGCCAGTTGATCAGCCGCCACGGCCTCAAGGCCATCGACAGTCCCCGGCACCCGTTTGCCTGAGAGGCGACCATGAGTGAGCACTACGCTGACCTGTGCATGTACGTTGCGCCCGAGCCCATCCAGCAGGCCAATCAACACTGGCTGGCGCGCATCCTCGAGCGCTTGAAGCTGCATCGTCTTGATGCCGACCACCTCGACTTGCCCGGCCTGTGGCTGGCGCCGCAATTGCTCGTCAGCCAAACCTGCGGCTACCCGCTGATGACCCAACTGCGCGGCCAGGTGCGCATCATTGGGCGCCCCCGTTACGAGTTGGCCCACAGCAGCCACGGCGAACATTGCAGCCTGCTGTTGACTCGCGCTGACAACCCGCGTACCCGCCTGGCGCAGTTCTACCAGAGCCGCGGCGTGATCAACGGCCACGACTCCAACAGCGGTATGAACCTGCTGCGTGACTGCCTGGCGCCGTTGCAGCGCGACGGGCGTTTCTTCGCCAGCGTCGGCATCAGCGGTGCCCATCGCGAGAGCTTGCGCTGGCTGCGTGAAGGCCGCGCCGACCTCGCCGCCATCGATAGCGTCACCTACGACTACCTCGCCCGATTCGCCCCCGAAGAGGTCGCGGGCCTGCGCGTCATCGCCCGCAGCGCGCCGAGCCCGACTTTGCCCTACATAGGCGCGCTGGGCTTGAGCGATGCGCAGGTAGCGCAGATTCGTGAGGCGATGAACCTGGCGTTGCAGGACCTGCCGCAGGTGGCGCAAACCCTCGGTGTGCGAGCTGTGCTTCCTGCCAGCGAAGATGACTACCAGGTGGTGTTGGATTACCAGCGCAAAGCCGCCAGCATCGGCTATCCGGTACTTCAATAAGGTTATATAAAAATACGTTTTAAATATTATTAAAGCATAAGAAGCTTTGCTAGGATCGCTCCACCGGAACACCGGACATACCGCGCAACCTACTCAGAAGGAGCCACTATGTCCGGCGCCGATCGTGCTCACAGCGACTACGTGGGCTCACTGTTTCGCATTCATTACCCTTGGCTGTGCAGCCGCTTGCACCGCTACCTCAACTCCCGTGCCCACGCCGAAGACATCGCCGTCGACGCGTTTGTCCAGCTCTTGAGTGCACCCCAGGTAGCGCCGATACGACAGCCCCGCGCATTGCTTACCACCATTGCCCAGCGCCTGGTGTACCAGGTGTGGCGCCGGCGTGACCTGGAGCGTGCCTACTTCGCTGCGTTGGATGACGATGCAGCCTGCACCGAGGATCGGGCCCAGGTACTCGAAGCCCTGCAAGCCATCGATCTATCGCTCGACCGCTTGCCGGCCAAGGTCAAGACGACGTTCCTGTTGTCTCGCGTCAACGGCCTGACTTACCCCCAGATTGCCGCCGAACTGGGGATTTCCCAGCGCTCGGTCAGTGACTACATGGCCCGCGCTGTTACCGGCCTCGAATCCCACACTGACGGTGCTCACTTTGAATCTGAATCGAACCACCAAGAGGCAACTTATGAAAGCAATCAGACACCTGCTGGGCAGTTCGCTGCTGGCATTGGCGGTACTGGCGCAACCCACCTCGGCGGCCGAACCTTCCACGCTGCGCATCGGCTACCAGAAAAGCTCGGTCAGCATGGTGCTCGCCCGTGAGCACAAGCTCTTCGAAGCCGCACTGCCGGGCACCCAGGTGCAGTGGACCGAATTCCTCGGTGGCCCGCCGCTGATCGAAGCGCTCAACGCCGGCAGCCTGGACATCGGCAATATTGGCGATATCCCGCCGATCTTTGCCCAGGCGGCCGGGATCGACTTGCAGTATTTTGCCGTCGAGCCCAACGAGGGCAAGGCCGAAGCAGTGCTGGTGCCCAAGGCCAGTACCGTGCAGAACGTGGCCGAACTCAAGGGCAAGCGCGTGGCATTGCTCAAGGGCTCCAGTGCGCACAACCTGTTCCTCAAAAGCCTGCTGCACGCCGGGTTGCAGTGGAAGGATGTGAACGTGGTGTACCTGTCGCCTTCCGACGGCCGCGCCGCGTTCGAACAAGGCAAGGTGGACGCATGGGTGGTGTGGGACCCGTACTACTCGGCCGCCGTGATCGACGGCTCGGCACGCGTGCTGCGGGACGGGCAAGGGTTGAACCCTGCGGGCAGTTTCTTCGTGGTCAACCACCCGTTTGCCAAGCAGCACCCAGAGGCCATCGCCACGATTATCCAGACGCTTGGCAAGGCGCAGCGCCTGTCGCTTGATCAGCCTGACGCGAGCATCACGCTGATGGCCGGCACCCTGGGCCTGCAACCGGCGGTGGTCAAAAGCTACTTCGAACATCGCTCGCCCGAGCCGATCCGCCCCTTGGCGGCCATCGACATTGCCAACCAGCAACGCACCGCCGACCTGTTTTTTGCCAACGGCCTGATCCCGAAAAAAGTCGATGTGCAGCAGGCTGTCTTCAAGCCCCTTGGTCATCCATGAGCCAGACCGCTAAACCGATCAGTGTGGGAGCTGGCTTGCCTGCGATACAGACACCTCGGTGTATCAGATGAGCCGAGGTGTCTGTATCGCAGGCAAGCCAGCTCCCACAGGTTCAGATCGCAGCCAGGGTCTCTTTCATTGTCTGGGCTGGCGAAGCAGTGGCCTTCGCCGCCACCTGCTGCTGTTGCTGCTCCTTCAAACGCTCGGCCACTTGTTTGGCGATGGCGTCTTGTTTGTCCTGGGGCATCGCCTGCACCTGTTCTTCGGTCAGTCCTTGTTCCTTGAGTAACTGTTCACGAATACGTTCGGCTGGGGTCTTGCTCATGTATTCGGTGAACTCGGTACGCGCCCCATTAGTTGTGGCCTGTAACTGCACGCGGGTCTTGGCGAAGGCTTCGTCGATGCGATCGCTGGCCTTGTCCAATTCCCTCTGCGCGGCGGGCACTGTCACGCTGTGTTGCGCAGCCTGCAGGGCGCCGCTGTACAGCGCACTGGCGGCGGCGTTGGCGGGGTCCATGTCGGGTCGCGTGATCTGTTGCACGTTCGACGCCGCTTGAGTGTTGTTAACCAGCATGATCGTTCACCTATGAAAACAGACGGTGCGACAGCTGGAGCAAATACTGTGCCGGTTGCCAGACCCCAGTGTTTACCGGGGCTGGCGTCGTCGGCGCGGCAAGCCTTCTCCTTGTGCGGCCAACCGTTGCCGTCAGTGAGCGATGTTCTCCAGCGCCAGGTTGCGCGTGCGGGGCCCAAACCAACTGATGGTAATCATCACGATCAACATGCTGCTGGCAATAAACGCCAACACGCCCGGCGTGCCCAGGTGCTCGAGGATAAAACCGATCAACAGGCTGCTGAACACCGTGGATAAACGGCTGAACGAATAGCAGAACCCGACCGCCCGCGCACGGATATTGGTGGGGAACAATTCGCTCTGGTACGAGTGATAACTGAAGCTCAGCCAGGCATTGCAGAAGGTGATCATCACCCCGCAGAAAATCAGCCCTAACGCTGTGGTTTGCAGGGCAAACAGGCTGCCGAAGATCACTGCACCCATGGCCGAGCCGACAATTTGCCACTTGTTCTCAAAGCGGTTGGCCACCTTGACGAACAACAGCGGGCCCAGCGGGTAGGCGAGGGTGATGATGAAGGCGTAGAGCAGGCTGTGGGTCACGCTGACACCCTGGCCCGAGAGCAAGGCCGGCAGCCAGTTGCCAAAGCCGAAGAAGCCGATGGCCTGGAACACATGGAACACGATCAGCATCAAGGCGCGGCGACGGTAGGGTGGCTGCCAGATGTCGGCGAAACGGCCATTGCCCTGCACGCTGATCGCTTCGGGTTCCGGTTCGTCCAGCGGCTTGCCGTGATCCTTTTGGCAGCGTGCCTCCAGGTTGTTCAGGATCGTGTCGGCCTCTTCGAAGCGTCCCTTTTGTGCAAGCCAGCGCGGTGACTCCGGCAGGCGCTTGCGCAGTTGCCAGATAAACAGCGCAAACACCGCACTTGAGAGCACCACCCAGCGCCAGCCCGCGATACCGAACGGCGCCTGTGGCACCAGCCACCACGACATCAACGCCACGGCCGGCACCGACAGAAACTGGATAAAAAACGCAAAGGCAAACGCCGAACTGCGCATGCGCTTGGGCACCAGCTCCGAAAGGTAGGCGTCGATGGTCACCAGTTCGATGCCAAGGCCAATGCCCACCAGAAAGCGCATGCAGATGATGCCCACGGCCGAGGTCTGGATGCCCATCAACACTGTGGCCACTGTGTACCAGACCAACGCAAAGGTGAAAATCGCGCGTCGCCCGAAGCGGTCAGCGATGGGGCTGAGCAGGCTGGCGCCGAGGAACAGGCCGAGGAACGTGGCCGAGGCGAAAGCGGCTTGGTCCGAAAAGCCGAAAACACCTTCGCTGCCGGTATGAAAAATTCCGTCGTTGATCAGGCCAGGGCTGATATAGGCGGTTTGGAACAGGTCATACAGCTCGAAAAAACCGCCGATGGAGAGCAACGCCACCAGGCGCCAAATAGTGGCGACGGCGGGCAGGCGGTCGATGCGGGCGCTGATGTGGGCGGCGCGGGTGGGGTCTGAGAC
>NZ_WJZM01000068.1:0-30721 GCF_021609545.1 Pseudomonas sp. PA-1-6B | reverse complement strand
AACTCTTCTTTCAGGCTCATGGTATCTCTCGTAGTCCAAGGCATGATGACTTCCCGGCGAAGTTGGTTCGCCGCAAAGTGTCCACCATGTCCCCGCACACCCGTCAACCATGTGTCCGGTCCGTACAGGCTCCTTTCAAAAGTGAGCCGCTGTCAGAGCGGAACCCTAAGCGGCCGTTACCGCAGGAATGGATATACACCCGGTATAACGGTGTCGACTGTGAGGCCGTCTTCGCAGGCAAGCCAGCTCCCACATTTGGATCGCGTTGCGTCAGCTAGATCAGCGCTGTCAGGCCGTCACGGGAGCAGGTTCACTCGCCACAGGGTCAGTGTCGTACTGAAGTTGTGTAGATACCTATGGCTATCACAGGCAAGCCCACACACATTTTTGATCTATGTTCAGTTCAGGACTTCGCTCAAAGGAATGAAGTTGACCCGGTCGCCGATGGCCAGCGTGGTCCCTTCCATCACCTCCACAAAGCCTTCAGCCCACGCCGCACTGCGCAGCACCCCGGAGCTTTGGTTGCGGTAGATGATCGCCTTGCCCTGTTCGATCCGCCCGCGCAGGTACTCGCGGCGGTTGCCGGGTTTGGGCCAGACGAACCCTGCCGGCACTTCGAAGCGCAGCGGCTGCACCTCCAGCACACCTTGACGGCGCAACAGATACGGGCGCGCCAGCAGCGCAAAAGTCACCAGGGTCGACGCCGGATTGCCCGGCAGGCCGATCACCGGCACGCCACGAAAATGCCCGAAGGTCAGCGGCTTGCCCGGTTTGATCGCCAGCTTCCACAGCGCAAGCTCACCCTCTTCCCGCAAGGCAATGCCGAGGAAGTCCGCTTCGCCCACCGACACACCGCCGGTCGAGAGGATCAGGTCAACGCTGCCCAGCCCCGCCAGGCGCGCGCGGGTCTGTTCCAGATCATCCGGAAGAATCCCGGCATCGATCACTTCGCAGCCCATGCGCATCAGCCAACTGCACAGCACGCGGCGGTTGCTGTTGTAGATCTGCCCAGGGCCGAGCGGCAACCCTGGCTCGATCAGTTCGTCGCCGGTCGACAACACGGCCACGCGTACGCGCCGCACCACCTCGAGTCGATCACGTCCAAGAGACGCGGCCAAACCGAGTTCGATAGGGCCCAGGCGGGTGCCGGCACTGAGTACAGTCTCGCCGACCGTGGTCTCTTGGCCCTGAGGCCGGATGTTGTCGCCCATCTGCAATGGCTCGGTGAAACTCACGCGCTGGTCGGTATGCACCACGGCGTTTTCCTGCATCTGCACGCAGTCAGCGCCTTGGGGCACCGGCGCGCCAGTAAAGATGCGCGCACAGGTGCCGGCCGCCAAGGGTTCAGGGGCAGTGCCGGCGAAAATCCGCTGGCTCACCACTAAGGGTTCGCCGGTCCAGTCCGCCAGGCGCACGGCGTAGCCGTCCATGGCACTGTTGGGCCACGGTGGCAGGTCGAGTGTGGAGATCAGGTCCTGGGCCAATACCCGGCCATCACACTCAGCCAGGGGCAGTACTTCCTGCTCGCGGATCGGCGCGGCGGCGGCCATGTCGAGCAAACGCTGCAGGGCTGCTTCCACCGGCATCAGGGCGCCGGTCTTGCCGGGCTTATCCACGGGATTCACAAGGTTCGGCCTGCTTCAGATGCGGGACGAAGTTGCACGGGCGGTGACGGTTATCCAGCTGCTCGGCGAGGATGCCGTCCCAACCAGTGCGCACGGCATTGGTGGAGCCCGGCAGGCAGCACACCAGGGTGCCATTGGCCAACCCCGCCAGGGCGCGAGATTGCACGGTGGAGGTGCCGATATCGGCCACGGAGATCTGGCGGAACAGCTCGCCAAAACCATCGACCTGCTTGTCGAGCAGGCAGCTCACTGCTTCAGGGGTACTGTCGCGACCGGTGAAGCCGGTGCCGCCGGTAATCAGCACCACCTGCACCACGTCTTCGGCGATCCAGTGGGCCACCTGGGCGCGAATCTTGTAAAGGTCGTCCTTGAGCAGCACGCGCTCGGCCAGGCGGTGGCCGGCGGCCGTGAGGCGGTCAACAAAGACCTGGCCGGAGGTGTCAGTCTCCAGGGTGCGGGTGTCGCTGACGGTCAATACAGCAATATTCAGGGGTACAAAGGGCGCATCGGCCTTGGCTTTCATGGCACGGTCCGGTTGTCGAAGGAACAGCCCGATGTTATATCACAGGCCCCTGTTTCCCTGCCGCAGCGCAACCACCATGACGTTTGAATTTCCTTCTCTGCCGTGTTCGATCCTGTTGCTGGCCGGTGGTCGCGGCCAACGCATGGGCGGGCAGGACAAAGGGCTGCTGGAATGGCAAGGTCAGCCCTTGATCGCCCACCTGCACCAGTTGGCCCGGCCGCTCACCGATGACCTGATCATCTCGTGCAACCGCAACCATGAACGCTACGCGCTCTATGCCGACCAACAGGTGAGCGATGACAACCCGGGCTTCCCCGGCCCGCTGGCAGGTATCCGTGCAGGACTCTTCGCCGCACGCCATGAGCATCTGCTGATATTGCCTTGCGATGTGCCGCAGATCGATGCGCGACTGCTCGCCGACCTGCGTGCGACCGCACGACGCAACCCGCAGGCGCCGGTGATGGTGCGCCAGGGTGAATGCTGGGAACCCTTGCTGTGCATCATTCCCACGAGCCTGAAAAACCAAGTGGAACAGGCATGGCAAGCGGGTGAGCGCAGCCCGCGTAAGCTCTGGCTGCAACTGGGCGCGGTGGCCTTGGAATGCCCGGCCGATGACCCGCGCCTGGCCAATCTTAATACGCCCGAGCTGTTGCACCCCCGGGCTGGCATGTCAGAATGAACCCTGCACAAGGAACTTTGCCGGCGTCCCGTACGTCACAAGGTCAGCAATTTAAAAGTATTCTCTCGGAGACAAACTCATGACTCAACGGACCATCGCCGCTCTCATGCTTGCACTGGGCCTCGCCACCCTCGCCGGTTGCGCTTCGCCAACAGTGATCACCCTGAATGACGGTCGCGAAATCCAGGCCGTCGACACCCCGAAGTACGATGAAGATTCGGGCTTCTACGAATTCGAACAACTGGACGGCAAGCACACCCGTATCAATAAAGATCAGGTTCGCACCGTTAAAGACCTGTAAGCCTCAGCGCTTGCACACAAGGCCCGCCTCGCGCGGGCCTTGTTGTTCCTGGGGTTTACCAGTCCAGGGTGATCTGGCTGCGAAAGCTGCGTTGTTCACCGCTTACCGGGTCGATAAAGCGCACGCCCTGGGCCAGCAGCTTGAGAGGCTTGGCGTAATCGTCCTCGGCATCCTTGATCACTTCGGGGTAGAACGGGTCATTACAGATGCTCGCCCCGAGCGCCGTCATATGCACGCGCAACTGGTGCTTCTTGCCGGTCACCGGGAACAGGCCGTAGCGCCATAGATCAGCGTTTTTCTCGCGCACCTCTACCGCCGTCTCGGTGTTGCTGGCACCCGGCCCTTCCTGCATGCGAAAGAAAGGCTCGCCATCCACCAAACGGCTTTTGTGCACCAACGGGAAAGTAAGGTGCGGCAAGGCCGGAGCGATGGCTTCGTAGAATTTGTCGATACGTCGCGTGGGAAACAATTGCTGATAGGCCGAACGGCTGTGCGGGTTGGCGGAGAACAGCACCAACCCCGCCGTATGTCGGTCGATGCGATGCAGGGGCACCAGGGCGGGATTGTCCAGGCGCCGGATCAAGCGTCGCAACAAGGTGTGCTCGACGTACTCGCCAGCGGGTGTCACTGGCAGGAAATGCGGTTTGTCCGCCACCACCAGGTGCTCATCCGCGTACAGGATGTTTTCCTGCACCGGAATCACTTTCTCGTTGGGCACTTCGCGAAAGTAATAGATGCACAAGCCTTCCTTGTAGCCCAGGCCCACGCTGATCGGGCTGCCATTGACATCCAGCACCCGGCCGCGGGCAATGCGGTCCAACCACTGTTCGCGGCCGATGGCCGGAAAGTGTGCGCACAGGCAATCGAGCACCGTCACCCAGGAGCCCGGCGGCAAGTACAGGGTGCTGGCTTGGTGCTGGGAGGGGGAAAAAACGGAAGTGGACATGCCGACGCTCAAAGCCTGGAAAACAGGCGGGCATTATCGCCCATGGCGCACGATTGCCTAGGGCCTATCTCAGGCCTTGGCCAGTTGAGCCCGCAGCACCGGCGAGGCGCTTGCCGCCTCGGTGAATTCCTTGAGCCAGCGCAGCACGTCCACCGCTTCCCAACGGCCCGGGTCATACAGCGCGTAGAGCAAGCCCTGATAACCCACCACATCGAGCTGCTTGTGATAACCGGCGCGCTGGAACAGCGCCTCGATTTCCGCGAAGCAGGTGTTGAAATGCACTTTGTTAAACGGCGTCTTGCCTTCCGTGACCAGGCCATCGAGGCGCAGTTCGTTCACCGCGTCACGCACCACATCGGCGGACATGCGATTGACGCTGCTTTTAAGTTGTTCAACATTCACCACGGGCGTTCCCTCTATTCAATCGCTGTACGAATATACAGTAACTTAATATTTGGAAAGCCGCCATCGCATAAATCTCAGCGCAGGAAGGTAACCACCTGCGCGGTGTCGAACGGCCAGTCCAGTTCCGCCCCGGTGTCCGTGCGGCGAAGCACCGGAATCCGCAGGCCGTAGACGTCTGTCAGGTCCTCCGGATCGGCGATATCCACCAACTCCACCAACAGCCCGTGTTCGACGAGCGGCATGACTTCGGCTTCGGCAATCTCACACAGATGGCAACCCAGGGTGCCGAACAGCTGGCATACAGGAAGCATGATGAAAGGACTCGAACAAGAAACGAACGTCCATTCTAGTCCCAACAAGCCCCTGTAGGAGCGAGCTTGCTCGCGAAAAACTCCCGCGCGCCGCGTTCACTCAGGAACCCCGCGGTATCGTTGACGTTTTTCGCGAGCAAGCTCGCTCCTACGGCGCAAAAAGCCTGATCCAGATCACCATGGCGTATAACTGATTCAGCGATTCTTGCGGCTTTTTGCCGCTCGCCCTGCAACGGAGATGCCTGTGTTCGCCAACCTGCTGATTATTCTGGCCTCATCCCTGGTGGTGATTGCACTGTTTCGCCGGCTGCATCTGCCGCCCGTGCTGGGCTACCTGTGCGTAGGCCTGGCAGTGGGCCCCACCGCGCTGGACTGGGTCAATGACAACGAAGACCTGCCGGACCTGGCCGAGATGGGTGTGGTGTTCCTGCTGTTTTCCCTGGGGCTTGAGTTTTCCCTGTCGAAAATGTTTGCTCTGCGCAGCGTGGTATTTGGCCTGGGCAGCCTGCAAGTGCTGGGGTGCGGGGCCTTGCTGGGCGCGCTATTGATGAGCTTTGGCCTCGCACCTGGCGTCGCGTTGTTACTGGGCGCAGGGCTGGCGTTATCGTCCACCGCCATTGTCAGCAAGGAGTTGACCAGCCTGGGTGAAGTCTTCAGCAGTCATGGGCAGAATGCGATCGGCGTGTTGCTGTTCCAGGATGTCGTAGCGGTGTTGCTGCTGACATTGGTACCGGTATTCGCCGGCAGCAGCGACCAAGCCTGGTACTGGGCGCTGCCGCTGACCTTGGGCAAAACCGTGGTGCTGTTCGTGGGCCTGTTGTTCGCCAGCCGCTGGCTGCTGCCGCGCCTGTTCCGTGAAGTCGCCGCGTCTCATTCGGCGGAACTGTTTGTGCTGCTGGCGCTGGTAATTGTCTTGCTCACCGCCTGGCTCACCCACCTGCTGGGCCTGTCCCCTGCCCTCGGTGCATTCCTGGCCGGCATGCTGCTGGGGGAAAGTCATTACCGACACCAGATCGAAGCCGATATCCGCCCGTTTCGCGACATCCTGCTGGGGCTGTTTTTTGTCAGCATCGGCATGCTCATCGATCTGCAGTTGTTCGTCAGCCACAGCCTGTTGATCCTCGGCCTGACGCTCACGCTGATGCTGGTCAAAGGCAGCGTCGTCGCGGCGCTGGTCAAGTGGCGTAACAGTGACACCGAAACAGCCTGGCGCAGCGGTCTGGCGCTGGCCCAGGGCGGCGAGTTCTGTTTTGCGCTGATGGCGCAGATGCAGCAGAGCCGGTTGATTCCCGATGAGTTCAACGGCCTGCTACTGGCTGCCACCTTCTGCTCGATGCTGCTGACACCGCTGCTGTTACGTGCGGCACCGGCCATCGCGCTGCGCCTGCATCGCAAGCCCAACCAGCAAGTGCAACTGGAAAACATCACCGCACTCAACGCTCAATTACACGGACACGTGGTGATTTGCGGGTATGGCCGGGTAGGCCAGTCCATCGGGCGCTTTATGCGCCGCGAACAACAGGCGTTTATCGCCCTGGATGATGACCCCGAACGGGTGCAGGAAGCCGCCACCGAGGACAGCAATGTGCATTACGGCGACTGCCGCCGCCGTGCATTACTCAGCGCCGTCGGCCTGGAACGGGCGCGGTTGGTGGTGATCGCGGTGGATAACAGCGATGTCGCCCTGGTGGTGCTCAAGGAGGCGCGGCAGATCAACCCAGACGTGCCGATCCTGGTGCGCACACGCGATGACACCCAGTTGGCTGAACTCAAGGCCGCGGGCGCCAGCGAGGTGGTGCCCGAGTTGCTGGAGTCGAGCCTGATGCTCGCCTCCCACGCCCTGATCCTGCTGGGCCTGCCGGACCAACAGGTGCAGGCGCGAGTGAATGAAGTACGGCGCAACCACTATAGCCTGCTGCACGGTTTCTACCCACCGCCACACACTGACGAAGACGCGCCGATCAGTCCTGACTGACCGCGCCGATCTTGTGGATCGACAGGTCCGCGCCGTAATACTCCTGTTCCTGGCTCAAGCGCAGCCCTTGCACGCGCTTGATCACGCCGTACACCAGCAAGCCGCCGCCAAATGCTACCGCCACACCCAGCCCGGTGCCGATCAACTGGCTGATCAGGCTCACGCCGCCCAGCCCACCCAGGGCAGCCTGCCCGAAGATGCCGCAGGCAATGCCTCCCCACACGCCACACAAGCCATGCAACGGCCACACGCCCAGCACGTCATCGATCTTCCAGCGCACCTGGGCAGCGATAAAGCACCACACGAACAAGCCGCCAGCGACCACACCCGTGACCAGCGCGCCCACCGGATGCATCAGGTCGGAACCGGCGCAGATTGCCACCAACCCGGCCAAAGGACCGTTGTGCAGAAAACCGGGATCATTACGGCCAATTACCAGGGCAGCCACGGTACCACCGACCATGGCCATCAGCGAGTTGACGGCCACCAGGCCACTGACGCCATTGAGGGTTTGCGCGCTCATTACGTTAAAGCCGAACCAGCCCACGATCAGAATCCACGAACCCAGCGCCAGGAATGGAATGCTCGACGGCGCAAACGCCACCAGGCGCCCTTCACGATAACGCCCATTGCGCGGGCCCAGCAGCAACACCGCCGCCAGCGCCAGCCAGCCGCCCATGGCGTGAACCACCACGGAGCCGGCAAAGTCGTGGAAGCTGGCGCCAAAGGTTGCGAGCAGCCACGCTTGCAGGCCAAGGTTGCCGTTCCATACCAGGCCTTCGAAGAACGGGTAGATAAACGCCACGATCAGCGCCGTGGCACACAGCTGCGGGGCAAACTTCGCACGCTCGGCAATCCCGCCGGAAATAATTGCCGGAATCGCCGCGGCAAACGTCAGCAGGAAGAAAAACTTCACCAGGCCGTAGCCATGATCGGCGCTGATCACCGCGGCCGGTTGCAGGAAGCTCACACCGTAGGAGATCCAATAGCCTATAAAGAAATAGGCCAGCGTTGAAATCGCGAAATCGCTGAGGATTTTCGACAAGGCGTTGACCTGGTTCTTCTGGCGCACCGTGCCAACCTCAAGAAAGGCAAAGCCGGCGTGCATGGCCAGCACCATGACCGCGCCAATCAGAATGAACAAGGTATTGGAACTGTGGACGAGGGTGTCCACGGCGCTTTGCAAGTTTTCCATGGAGGTTGGCAGGCCTGCATCAAGGCAAAAAGCACCAAAGCGGTTCAAGCCAGGGTTTCGCGCACTAAATTGGCACCGTCGGCTCCGCCTTTCTTCAGAGGGCGTGAACCGCTTTAGCGCAGCGATCAACACAACAGGCCGTTGCCGAAAGGGTTTTTCCGCGAAATTAAGTGATTTAGGGTAAGGTTTTCCAAGGTTTTCACCTCGACCGCCCGGATTCAGCGCAGGCTCCAGAACCTGCGCACCAAGGCAAAGCAAAAGCTGTACCACACAATTGCAATGAACCTTCAGCGAACGCCGCGACTCGAAACCACACGTACAGATCAGCTACCCACGGAGATAACCATGGCCGGTAAAACAGCAAAGACTGCTCAAGAGATACTGATGGAGGATTTTCAAACCCTGGTCAGCGATACCGAAAAGCTGCTGGACGACACTGCCGTGCTGGCCGGTGACCAGGCTGACGAGCTGCGCACCAAGATCCACGAGAGCCTGCTCAAGGCCCGCGAGACCCTGCAACTGACCGAAGACTCATTGCGCGAGCGCGGCCAGGCGGCAATCACCGCCACCGAAGACTACGTGCAAGCCAACCCATGGCAGTCGGTCGGCATTGCTGCCGGCGTAGGCTTTTTGATCGGTCTATTGGCTACAAGGCGCTAACCATGTCTATCGGCGAATCCAGCTCATCCACGAGCGCACATTCCTCAGCAAGCGGTTCAACTTCCCGACGCCTGGGCGCAGCTGTGCTGGGCTTGCTGCACAGTCATGTCGAGTTGTTCGGCATTGAATTACAAGAGCAAAAGGCCCGTACCGTCAGCCTGTTGCTATTTGCCGGCCTGGCGTTGGTGTTTGCCCTGCTGTTGCTGGTGGGGTTGTCGACGCTGGTGATGATCCTGGTGTGGGACACGGGCTATCGCCTGACCGGCATCATCTGCCTCTGCGTGTTCTACAGCCTGGCCGCTGCGTTCTGCGGTGTGCGCTTGAAGGCGGCGGTATTCGATGAGTCCACGCCCTTCCACGCCACGCTCGAAGAACTGGCCAATGACCGGGAGCGCCTGCTGCCATGAGCATGACTGAGATCCCGCAAAATACTTCTCGCCGGGAAATGCGCAAAGCCTTGATTCGCCTGCGCATGGAAATGCACCGCCAGGAAATCCGTCATGAGTCCCAACAACTCATGGCGCCCCTGCACAAAATGCGCAACATGCGCCACAACTGGCAGGACAGCCTGGGCATCAAGCACGCGCCGTTGTGGGGCGTGGCGGCGGTTACGCTGATGGGCTTCTTTACCGGCAAGGGCGCCAAGGGCGGCAGTATCAGCAGCATCACGCGCCTGGTGCGGCTAGGTGCCGGCTTGATCCCCCTGATCAAGTTGGCCATGCAAGGCTCTTCGCGCAAAAGCTGACCCTCGTGAGCCGATGACCGCAATGACCAGACACCTGCTGGTCATTGCGGTTTTTTGCGCTGCCTGCTAATTGATACCGACGCGGCCGACCGCTGGATTCGCCTGCCCTTGAAGGCCGAACCGGGAAGCTGGAACTGTCATTCACACTACGGAGAGCCTGCGCCTTGGATTGGCCCACCCTGCTAACCCGCGAACGTCTTGGAAAACCCCTGCACAGCCCTGAAGAACTGGGCCGCAGCCCCTTCCACAAAGATCACGACCGCATTATTTTCTCCGGCGCGTTCCGGCGCCTGGGACGCAAGACCCAAGTGCATCCGGTTTCGAGCAACGACCATATCCACACACGCTTGACCCACTCCCTGGAAGTCAGCTGCGTGGGGCGCTCACTCGGCATGCGCGTGGGCGAAACCCTGCGCAGCGCCCTGCCCGACTGGTGCGACCCCAGCGACCTGGGCATGGTGGTGCAATCGGCCTGCCTGGCCCATGACATCGGCAACCCGCCATTCGGGCATTCCGGCGAAGACGCCATTCGCCACTGGTTCCAACAGGCCGCCGGGCGAGGTTGGCTGGATGGCATGAGCAGCGCCGAACGCAATGACTTCCTTAACTTCGAAGGCAATGCCCAGGGCTTTCGGGTACTCACCCAACTTGAATACCACCAGTTCGACGGCGGCACGCGGCTGACCTACGCCACCTTGGGCACGTACCTCAAATACCCCTGGACTGCCCGTCACGCCGACTCGCTGGGCTACAAGAAACACAAGTTCGGCTGTTACCAGAGCGAGTTGCCAATTCTTGAGCAGATCGCCCACAAGCTTGGCTTGCCCCAGTTAGAGGAGCAACGGTGGGCGCGTCACCCGCTCGTCTACCTGATGGAGGCAGCCGACGACATCTGCTACGCGTTGATCGACCTGGAAGATGGCCTGGAAATGGAGCTTCTGCAGTACAGCGAAGTGGAGTCGTTGTTGCTCGACCTGGTCGGTGATGACCTGCCACAAACCTATCGCCAGCTGGGCCCATTGGACTCTCGCCGCCGCAAGCTGGCGATCCTACGTGGCAAAGCCATCGAGCACCTGACCAATGCGGCTGCGCAGGCGTTTGTCGAACAGCAGGACGCCCTGCTGGCCGGCACGCTGCAGGGAGATCTGGTGGAGCATATGCACGGCCCGGCAAAGCGCTGCGTGCTGGATGCCAAAGACATGGCTCGCAAGAAAATTTTCCAGGACAAGCGCAAGACATTGCATGAAATCGGCGCTTACACCACCTTGGAAATCCTGCTGAACGCGTTCTGCGGCGCGGCCCTTGAACAACATGGCGGGCGAACACCGTCGTTCAAGAATCGGCGCATTCTCGATTTGCTGGGCAACAGCGCACCGGACCCCGCCTGGCCACTGCACGCCTCGTTCCTGCGAATGATCGACTTCATTGCTGGTATGACCGACAGCTACGCCACCGAAATGGCACGGGAAATGACTGGGCGTTCCAGCCCTCAGTAACGCTTGCATCCGACCGCCTGTTCCCTGAAACGAATTGCCCTACGATGGGAACAGAGCGGACTGATCGAATTCGTACAAGCATCCGAAGAATAATCACGCGTTCCCAACCGACCGAGCAATTCTACTGCCCCCATCGACGCTTGCCTCACTGTGTGCTTTCTATGCCCAGATACTCTCTTCGTATTCTTTTGGTGGAGGATCACCCGTTTCAACTTCTGGCCACCCAATGCCTGCTCAACAGCTTCGGCTTCGATCAACTGACTGCGGTGGAAAACGCAGAGCAGGCCATACGCACAATGAGCCAGTCCGAACATCCCTTTGACCTGATGTTGTGCGACCAATGCCTGCCCGACCTGCCCGGACTTGAACTAGTGGAAATCGCCAACCGTCGGCGCTTCATTACCAGCGCTATTCTGTTAAGCGGGTTACCCACGCCAGAACTGATGAGCCTGACAAAACAAGCCTCGCAACGAAGTCTTCCGCTTCTTGGCTACTTATCAAAACCGTTGAACAAGGACGAACTTGAAAAGTTAATCGGCTTAACTTTTACCCCCCCTACGTAGGACTTTAAACATCTCCTTCGACGAAATACGCTACGAAGCCCGCCGTAAAAACTCAAGCCTATCACCATGCCACGATTGCGTTCGAAACGCTCACATGCTCTGTCACGACTACCCATCAACTTGTAGGCGTATACCTTTTTAATTGTAGGAACTTTCCTGTTTTGCATCTACTGCTCGTGCGCTTCATGCCGTGCCCTTATCTTCTGAGCTAATGTGCCCGCTTTATTTGCACCTGCATGGAATGTGATTATGAACTCAGTTTTTATTATCGATGACCACCCCGTTATCCGGCTTGCTATTCGAATGTTGCTGGAGCACGAAGGTTACAAGGTCGTCGGCGAAACAGACAACGGGTGCGATGCCATACAAATGGTCCGTGAGTGCCTTCCAGACTTGGTGATTCTGGATATCAGCATCCCGAAACTCGACGGTCTCGAGGTGCTCTGCCGATTCAATGCCATGAACACCTCCATGAAGACCCTGGTGCTCACGGCCCAGTGCCCGACGCTATTTGCTACGCGGTGCATGCGCTCGGGCGCCGAAGGCTACGTGTGCAAGGAGGGTGACCTGAGCGAATTGCTGAGCGCCATTCGCGCTGTCCTGTCCGGCTACAACTACTTCCCCAGCCAGGCATTGAGTGGCCCCGGAGCCGAAGGCATGGATGTCCAGGAGCTGGAACTGTTCAAGTCAGTTAATGACCGAGAGTTGATGGTCCTGCAACTTTTTGCGCAAGGTCGCACTAACAAGGAAATTGCCAAAGGTATGTTTTTAAGTAACAAGACGGTCAGTACTTATAAAAAGAGACTCATGCAGAAACTCAAAGCCAAATCCTTGGTAGAACTCATCGAGATGGCAAAACGAAACGCGCTAGTGTGAGAAAGCGGATGCCCAGGCGTATAAAGGACTATCTGATTATATTAAGTGCCGGTTTGTACTTCAGCACTACCGTGCTGGCGGAGCACCAAACCAGCCCGGAACGTTTCACCCTCTTGAGTCGTGCGGGAGCTGTTCAACTGGACACTCATTTTGACAAGGCCCAGCGCCAGTGGCTGCAGAACAAACGTGAACTCACGCTGGGGACATCCAAACCTGATTACCCGCCCTTCGACCTCACTTCCAGCGGCCATGACTACGAAGGCCTTACCGCCGACTACGCAGGATTACTGGCCAAGGCACTCTCCCTGCCAATCAATGTGATGCGCTACCCCTCCCGAGCGGCGGCCATTCGTGCCCTGGAAGCCGGGGAAATTGACCTGCTGGGCTCCTCAAACGGGTTTGAAGCTGCGACGCCAAATCTTATCCTCTCCGAACCCTATGCCGTGGACCAGCCGGTGCTGGTCACGCGCGAGGGAGAAACCCGCAGCCTCAGCGAAGGCCTCGATGGGCTGCGCCTGAGCCTTGTCTATCACTACCTGCCGCTCAACGAGGTGGAAAAGCTGTACCCCAAGGCGAGCATCCGCGCCTACCCGTCCTATCAGAATGCCTTGAATGCAGTGGCCTTCGACCAGGCGGATGTGTTTCTCGGTGACACCATTTCCACCCATTACATGATCAACAAGGGCTATCTCAAAAACATTCGCATGACCAACTTCGGCAAGCATGAAGCTTATGGCTTCAGTTTTGCCATGCGCCAGGACAACCGGATGCTACTCAGCATTGTCGATTCAGTCCTGGCCTCGGTGCCCATCAACGAAAGGGAAAGCATTGCCAAGCGCTGGAGCGCCGGCAGCGACATCCTGCTGACCGACAAGAAGCTGCAACTGACCCAGCGCGAAGAGCGCTGGCTCAAAGAGCATCCGGTGGTCACCGTGGTCGTCAACGAAACTTTCGCGCCCCTGACGTTCTTCGATGCAGACGGCAATTTTCGCGGTATCACCGCCGATCTGCTGGAGTTGATACGCCTGCGCACGGGCCTGCGTTTTTCGATCCAGCGCGGTCGGGACGTCAACGCGATGATCCACCAGGTGGCAACCCAGAACGTCGATATGATCGGAGCCATCGTTCCAAGCAACGAACGAGACTCACAGCTGAATTTCAGCCGCCCCTACCTCGAAAACTCCTATGTGCTGTTGACGCGCAAAGAGCCAGGGGCGCCCGCTAACATGGAGCAAATGGCAGGAAAGCGCCTGGCGCTAACCCAGGGCAACCCCTTGGCCGCAACCCTGAGCAAGGACTTTCCTGGCATTCACCTGGTGGAAACCAGTGATACATTCAGAGCATCTGAGCTGCTCGCACAGGGACAAGTGGAGGGGGCCGTGAACAGCCTGGTGATCGCCAACTACTTCCTGTCTTCCCAGGTTTTCCAGGACCGCCTGCAAATCAGCGCCAGCATCGGCACCACCCCCGCGACCTTCACTCTGGCCACCTCGCGCCAAGCCACGGAATTGAGCTCGATCATCGACAAGGCCCTGCTCAGCATTGCCCCGGATGAAATGGGTGTGATCAACAGTCGCTGGCGTGGCTACACCGCCGCCTCCGACAGCTATTGGCGTAATTACCATCAACTGATCGCGCGCATAATCATTGGCACCGGGCTGTTGCTATTGATTTCCCTGGCCTGGAACGCCTACATGCGTCGCCAGATCAAGCATCGAAAAATGGCCGAACGCGCCCTCAACGATCAGTTCGAGTTCATGCGTGCACTGGTCAATGAAACGCCCCATCCGATCTACGTGCGCGACCGCAATGGGTTGTTGCAGACCTGTAACGACAGCTACCTGCAGGTGTTCGACGTCAAGCGCGAAGAGGTGATCGGCAAAAGCGTGACCCAGATGACCATGGCGCTGGCGTCGGAGGCAGCCCAATATCATGCTGACTATCTGCGTGTGGTGGCCGAGGGTAACCCGCTGATCCTCGATCGCAGCCTGCATATCCACGACAAGAAACTGACTATCTATCACTGGATCCTTCCCTACCGCGACTCTACGGGTGAAGTCCAGGGCATCATCGGTGGCTGGATCGATATCAGTGACCGACGCCAGCTATTCGATGAACTACGCGCTGCCAAGGAGCGTGCCGACGAAGCCAACCGCGCCAAGAGCACGTTCCTGGCAACCATGAGCCACGAGATTCGCACCCCGATGAACGCTGTGATCGGCATGCTCGAACTGACGCTCAAGCGCGCCGACCAAAGCCACCTTGACCGTCCGGCGATCGAGGTAGCGTACAACTCGGCCAGAGACCTGCTGGAGCTGATCGGTGACATTCTCGACATCGCGCGTATCGAGTCCGGCCGCCTCAGCCTGGCGCCGGAGCGCGTCAACCTGCGGGAGGTCATTGAATCAGTGGTGCGCGTCTTCGACGGTCTCGCACGGCAGAAAACCCTCAGCCTGCTGCTGGAGTTCAAACCCGACCTGAACGATATCGAGGTGCTGATAGACCCGCTGCGCTTCAAGCAGGTGCTATCGAACCTTGTGAGCAACGCGATCAAGTTCACCGAACAAGGGCAGGTCAAGATCAAGGTCGAGCTGCAGCCTACCCAGGCCCCGGAGCAGATCGAGGTGAAACTGGTGGTGGAAGATACCGGCATCGGCATCAGCCGGGATGACCAACAGCGCCTGTTCGAACCCTTTGCCCAGGCGGACAACTCCGGGCAACTGGCGCGCAGTGGCGCGGGCCTGGGGCTGGTGATCTGCCGCAGCCTGTGCGCGATGATGGGCGGCCAATTGAGCCTGAGCAGCGTGCCCATGGTGGGCACCCAGGTGCACGTCAACCTGAGCATGCCTCGCCTGCAAGCGATCCAGGCGGTGGGTGAACACACGCCGCCAACGCCGGCCACCGCACGGGTGCTTAACGTACTGGTGGTAGATGACCACCCGGCGAATCGCCTGCTGATGTGCCAACAATTGGGCTACCTGGGGCATAAATTCATCGCCGCCGAGCACGGAGCCGCAGGGTTCCAGGCCTGGCGTAAAGAGCATTTCGACCTGGTAATTGCCGACTGCAACATGCCCATCATGAATGGCTACGAACTGAGTCGTTCAATCCGTGAATATGAGCAACGCGAACAATTGGTGCCCTGCGTGGTACTGGGCTTTACCGCCAACGCCCAGCCGGAGGAAAGGCAACGGTGCGTGCAAGCCGGCATGGATGACTGCCTGTTCAAACCCATCAGCCTTACCATATTAGAGCGCCAACTGGCACATATCGTCCCTGAAGCCGTGCCCCAACGGCTGGACCTCGAATGCCTGGAAGCGCTGACCGGCGGTGATCCACAGTTGAGTCGACGCTTGCTGGAGGAGCTGCTGAGCAGCAGCCTTCACGACCGCAGGGTCCTTATCGAACTGCGGGATCGACACGCGCCCCCCTCGGACATCATTGAGCAAGCCCACAAGATCAAGGGTGCCGCCCGCATCGTTCAAGCCCATTCGTTGGCGGGGCAATGCGAAACCTTGGAGCAAACCTGTTCTCGCAATGACGAGTGGGCCGTGATCGAAAGCGGCATCAGGGCCCTGGAACAGCTCATGCTGGAATTGGAGAAGATGCTGCGGGCTCAACTGGATGAGCTGCAAGACCCATAGCACCAAGGCCCGTCGTGGCGGGAGCGAGTAAATACGCTCCTACCGCGACCAGCATAAGTACCCACCGCTTCAGCAGTCGGTCAACTGCAGGAAAATCTCCGCCAGCCGCTCAATCCCCACCTGGTCCTGAGGGGTAAAGCGGCCCAGCAATGGGCTGTCGAGATCAAGGACACCAATCAGTTGGCCGTCCTTGACCAATGGCACCACCAATTCACTGTTCGAAGCGCTGTCGCAGGCGATATGGCCTGGGAACGCGTGCACGTCCTCCACGCGC
Source organism: Pseudomonas sp. PA-1-6B (assembly GCF_021609545.1). NCBI lineage: Bacteria > Pseudomonadati > Pseudomonadota > Gammaproteobacteria > Pseudomonadales > Pseudomonadaceae > Pseudomonas > Pseudomonas sp. PA-1-6B. The sequence goes on along the minus strand of NZ_WJZM01000068.1, from coordinate 14,503 downwards.
TGGGTTTTCCGTGAGGCCGCAGCCGCACCACACACACCGCGACCAAACGGAATGCGCACACAGGCGATCTGCCCCTGAAAGGGCCCAAGCACCAGCTCTTCGTTACGATTGAGGTAAAAGCCAGCCCAGTTCAAGTCATCCAACTGGTTGAACAGGAACGCGGAAAACTGCGCACTGTTGGCAATAAAATCGCGCTCATCAGCCAGCAATGACTCCAGTTGCGCGCAGAGCATGGCATAGCCATCAAGGCCGCTGCCGGCCTGTTGTAAATCGATCATGGTTGACGTTCCAGCAATTTAAGACCCACCCAGTAACGGGCGAATTGATAGGCGCACCGGCCATTGCGGTTGCCGCGCCCAGTGGCCCAACGCACCGCGAGAACGTCAAGCTGCTCATCGCGTTGCCACTGCAAGCCGGCCTTGCTGGCCAACTCACCGATCCAGTGTTCCACCACATCCAGGAAATGCTCCTGGGTAAAGGGGTAGAACGACAACCACAAGCCAAAACGATCCGACAAGGCAATCTTGTCTTCAACCGCCTCGCTCGGGTGCAATTCGCCGTCCACGCGTTTCCAGTTGTCATTGTCGCTCTGGTTTTCCGGCACAAGGTGGCGACGGTTGGACGTGGCGTACAGCAGCACGTTTTCCGGCGCCTGTTCCAAGGAACCATCCAGCACGCTCTTGAGCACGCGATAGTCACCTTCGCCGGCCTCGAACGATAGGTCATCGCAAAACAAAATGAAGCGTTGTGGTAGCTTGACCAGTTGCTCGACCACCCGCGGCAGGTCAGCCAGGTGGTCACGCTCGATCTCGATAAGACGCAGGCCGGCGTTGGCGTGCTGGGCGAGCAAGGCCCGGACCATGGAAGACTTGCCGGTGCCACGCGAACCCCATAACAGCGCATGGTTGGCGGGTAACCCATCGAGGAACTGTTGGGTGTTGCGCGCCAGTTGTTCACGTTGTTTGTCGACACCGATCAGGTCCGACAGGCGCATGTCCAGGCTCACTTCCAACGGTAACAGGAAGCCATTGCGACCTTCGCGCTGCCAACGGGCGGCCAGGCATTGGTGCCAGTCGATCGCCTGGCGTGGGGCGGGTAACAACGGTTCCAGGCGAGCCAGCACCGCGTCGGCGCGCTCAAGAAAGGCATTCAATCGAGAATCCACAGCTATTCCTCTGGCAACTTCTTGCAAAAGATGGCGTATTGGCAACCCTGCGGCAAACTGCAGGGCTGCATCAAACAAACGATTCATGCCGGGCGAGCAAAAGCTTGTGGATGTTCAGCTATGCTTGCCGGGCGAAGGGAAACGCTAAGTGGTTCAACACTCGATGGATATCAAGTTCGCCCACCGCTTGTCTTATAAACAAGCCAGATTGACTGTGCTGGTCGGTTTCGTCTTGGGAACCCTGCTCAGTCTGATCCAAATCGGCATTGATTATGCCAGTGAAGACGCATCCATCAACCGTGAAATACGCTCACTGATTGAAATCAGCCATAACCCGGCGTCACGAATCGCCTACAACATCGATGCCGAACTCGCCCAGGAACTGACCTTGGGCCTGCTGCACTCCCCCGCCATCATCCGCGCGCAGTTGATCGACAACAATGGCGTGGTGCTGGCCGACGTCAACCGTCCGCGCAAGGAAAGCAACTATCGGCCGGTCAGCGATTTTCTGTTTGGTGCCAATCGCCAATTCGAAGACCGACTGTTTCTCAGCCATATGCCCAACGACTCCCTTGGTGTGCTACGCCTGGACGTCGATACTTATGCCTTTGGCAGCCGTTTCCTGCATCGCGCCGAGATCACTCTGCTCAACGGCTTCGCCCGCAGCCTGCTGCTCACCGGGATTTTGCTCGGCCTGTTCTACGTAATGCTCACCCAACCGCTGGTGCGCATTATCCGCGAGCTGAGCACACGCAAACAGGCGCGCCTGGATTGCCCACCGGGGCATGAACACGATGAAATCGGCGTGCTGGTCAGCGTCGCCAACCAACAATTCGAAAACATGGAAACCGAGATCCAGCAACGGCGCCATGCCGAAGATCGCCTCACGGAGTATCTGGGGCAACTGGAAAATATCGTTTCTGCGCGCACCCTCGAACTCAAGGCCAGCAACCAACGCTTGAGCCAGTCCAACGATGAGCTGGAGGCGGCGAAAATGACTGCCCTGGGCATGGCTCAGGCACGGGCAGCATTCCTGGCCAATATGAGCCATGAAATTCGTACGCCGCTCAATGGGTTGCTGGGCATGATTGCCCTCTCACTGGATAGCCCGCTGACCGCCGAACAGCGCCAGCAACTGTCCATTGCCCATGACTCAGGCAAAGTGCTGGTGGAGTTGCTCAACGATATTCTTGACCTGTCCAAGTTCGACGCCGGCCAGCTGGAACTGGAGCATATCCCGTTCGACCTGGGCTCATTGGTGGAAGACACCGCCAACCTGCTATCGCAAAATGCCGCTCCGAGTGTGGAACTGACCTGCCTGATCGACCCGCAATTTCCCGCTCAGGTGATCGGCGACCCTACCCGTGTGCGACAGATCGTTAGCAACTTGCTCTCCAACGCCTTGAAGTTCACCCGCTTTGGCCGCGTCGATGTGCGCCTGCGCGCCTTGGAAGGTCGGGTCAGCATTGAAGTGTGCGATACCGGCATTGGCATCGCCCAGGAAGCCCAGGTGAAAATTTTCCAGCCGTTCACCCAGGCCGGCGCTGGCATTACCCGCCAGTTTGGCGGAACGGGATTGGGCCTGGCGTTGACTCATAACCTGTGCGAAGCCATGCAAGGCCGCTTGAGTATCAGCTCGGAGGTGGGCTTTGGCAGCCAGTTCTGCGCCGACCTTCCACTGCCCGCACATTTGCCTGCCATGCACTATGCACCGCTCACGGGCGAGGTGATCGCCATTACCAACGCCGGCGGAGGGCTGACGGAGCTGCTCACCACGCTATTGCCCTCTTGGGGGCTGACACCGCGCTGCTATTCCCAGGACGATGATTTGAGCGGGCTGGTGCCCGACCTGTTGATCACCGACTGCCCTGAATGCTTGTTCCGCTTGCGCCCGGGCATCAGCGCGCCGATTCTGCTGGTTACCGCCTATGGCAACTTTTTGCCCAGCGAAGAAGTCACGGCCCTGGCGCCGCTGCAGCAACAAGCGCGCCCATTGAGCCGCAACGCGCTGTACCAGATCCTGCAACGCAACCTGCGCAGCGGCGCGCAACTGGTGCTCGACCCGGTCCAGATAGAAACCGCACCGCTTGCGCACCGCGCGCGCATCCTGCTGGTGGAGGACAACGCGGTCAATCAACTGGTGGCCAAGGGCATGCTCAGCAAGCTCGGGTGTGAGGTGATCGTCGCGGCCCATGGCGGCGAAGCCCTCAAGCTTCTGGAGGACCAGCGCTTCGACTTGGTGTTGATGGACTGCAACATGCCTGTGATGGATGGCTATGAGGCCAGCCGACAAATTCGCCGCAGCGGGCGTTGGCCGGACTTACCCATTGTTGCCTTGACCGCCAACGCGATGGCCGAAGAACGCGAGCGTTGCCGGGCCGCGGGAATGAACGATTACCTGGCCAAGCCGTTTCGCCGGGAAGAACTCAACGCCTTACTGGAACTGTGGGTACCTAAAACAACCAGCCTCTGATGGGTACCCGCAATATTGCGGTCATTTGAGCAGGGCTTCAATCTCCTGGGTCAAGTCCTGAGGCTTGGTGGTTGGCGCAAAACGCTTGACCTGCTTGCCATCACGGCCGATGAGAAACTTGGTGAAGTTCCACTTGATGTTCTTGGAACCCAGCAGCCCCGGGGCCTGTTTTTTCAACTGCACAAACAACGGGTGGGCATCGCTGCCATTGACGTCGATTTTCTTGAACAGCGGAAAACTGACACCAAAGTTCAGCTCGCAGAACTCGGATATCGCGCCTTCATTGCCAGGTTCCTGCTTGCCGAACTGGTTGCAGGGAAAGCCGAGCACCATCAAGCCCTGGTCCTTGTATTGCTGCCAAAGTTGCTCGAGGCCCTTGTACTGCGGGGTGAAGCCGCATTTGCTCGCGGTGTTGACCACCAGAATGGCCTTGCCGGCAAAATCGGCCAAGGTCTTTTGCTCACCCTTGATGGTGGTGCAAGGGATGCTCAGCAGGGAGTCGCTCATGGCAATGCCTCAAGTCAGGGAAAGAAGAGCCTTATTTGGAGCGAGCTTGCTCGCGAAAAACTATCAGACGCCGCGTTCATTCAGGAAACCCGCGGTATCGTTGACGTTTTTCGCGAGCAAGCTCGCTCCTACAGGGACCATGCAAGCCTAGCGCGGCACCAGCTCCAGGCATACCGAATTGATGCAGTAGCGCAGGCCCGTCGGCGGTGGGCCGTCCGGGAACACATGCCCCAAGTGTGCATCACACTTGGCGCACGTGACTTCGGTGCGAATCATGCCGTGGCTGACATCGCGGATCTCGACCATCGCGCTGTCGGCAATCGGCTCATAGAAGCTGGGCCAGCCACAGCCGGAATCAAACTTCGCCTTGGAATCGAACAGCGGCTCGTTGCAGCAGATACAGTGATAGACGCCGTCGGTCTTGGTGGCGTTGTACTTGCCGCTGAACGGTCGCTCGGTACCCTTGAGACGGCACACGTTGTACTGTTCCGGATCGAGCATCGCCTTCCATTCATCTACAGTTTTCTGCAACTTATCCATCGATACACCTCGGCAACTGAAAAACCCTGATCTGTGTCTTTTCCATGGATCAGGCGGCACGTATGATTGCGCCTCTTCAAAACGCCAGTCTGGCACCCGCGCCATCGGCATTCAAACGTATTTATGGGTGCGGGCCGTGCAGGCTTCACCCTACGGTAGTGCCTACGCCGTCGGGATCGTTCATTTTCAGGATCACATCGCCATGCAGGTCAGCAAATCGAACAAGCTCGCCAACGTCTGCTATGACATTCGCGGCCCAGTGCTCAAGCACGCCAAACGCCTGGAAGAGGAAGGCCATCGCATCCTCAAGCTGAACATTGGCAACCCGGCGCCGTTTGGTTTCGAAGCGCCGGACGAAATCCTCCAGGATGTGATCCGCAACCTGCCGACCGCCCAGGGTTACAGCGACTCCAAGGGCCTGTTCAGCGCGCGCAAGGCGGTGATGCAGTACTACCAGCAGAAGCAGGTCGAAGGCGTCGGCATCGAGGACATCTACCTGGGCAACGGCGTGTCCGAGCTGATCGTGATGTCCATGCAGGCGTTGCTCAACAATGGCGATGAAGTCCTGGTGCCAGCCCCGGATTACCCGCTGTGGACCGCCGCCGTGACCTTGGCGGGCGGCCACCCGGTGCATTACCTGTGTGATGAGGGCGCCGACTGGTTCCCGGACCTGGCCGACATCAAGGCCAAGATCACACCCAACACCAAGGCCCTGGTGATCATCAACCCGAACAACCCCACTGGCGCCGTGTACTCCAGGGAAGTATTGCTGGGCATGCTGGAACTGGCGCGTCAGCACAACCTGGTGGTGTTCTCCGACGAGATCTACGACAAGATCCTCTACGATGACGCCGTGCATATCTGCACTGCCTCCCTGGCCCCGGACCTGCTGTGCCTGACCTTCAATGGCCTGTCCAAGTCCTACCGCGTGGCGGGTTTCCGCTCCGGCTGGATCGCCATCTCCGGCCCCAAGCACAATGCGCAAAGCTACATCGAAGGCATCGACATGCTGGCCAACATGCGCCTGTGCGCCAACGTACCGAGCCAGCACGCGATCCAGACCGCCCTCGGCGGCTACCAGAGCATCAACGACCTGATCCTGCCCCAAGGTCGCCTGCTGGAGCAACGTAACCGCACCTGGGAGTTGCTCAACGCTATCCCCGGCGTGAGCTGTGTGAAGCCCATGGGCGCGCTTTACGCATTCCCGCGGATCGACCCGAAAGTCTGCCCGATCCTCAACGACGAGAAGTTCGTGCTCGACCTGCTGCTGTCGGAAAAACTGCTGGTCGTGCAAGGTACCGCCTTCAACTGGCCATGGCCGGATCACTTCCGCGTGGTGACATTGCCACGTGTGGATGACCTGGAGATGGCGATTGGTCGCATCGGTAACTTCCTGAAGTCCTATCGCCAGTAAGGCAATTGACGCTGTACGACTCACAAAGGGTCGTACAGCGATTATCTGGCAACACTTCTATGTCACTTACTTGCGGTTGTACTTCATTTGGCCCCTGCCAATGACGTGCCCCCTATAATCACGGGGCGACAGGGTAGCATCGGGTCGATCAGGGCTGACAATACAGGTCGGAAAATCCCTTCAAGGCCCTACGCCAACGGTGTAGGACACAGTTTGAAATAGTCCCCCGGTTGAATCACCCCATGCCGCACCTTATATACCCCGCAGTGAGCGACATATTAAGCATGAGGAGAATTCTACAACCATGATGCGCATCCTGCTGTTCTTGGCCACTAACCTGGCAGTCGTACTGATTGCCAGCGTCACCCTGAGCCTTTTTGGCTTCAACGGGTTCATGGCGGCCAATGGGGTTGATCTGAACCTCAATCAGCTGCTGATTTTCTGTGCAGTCTTTGGTTTTGCCGGTTCGCTGTTCTCGCTGTTCATCTCCAAGTGGATGGCAAAGATGAGCACCAGCACCCAGATCATCACGCAACCACGCACTCGCCATGAACAATGGCTGATGCAAACCGTGGAGCAGTTGTCTCAAGAAGCAGGCATCAAAATGCCCGAAGTCGGGATTTTCCCGGCTTATGAGGCCAACGCCTTTGCGACCGGCTGGAACAAGAACGACGCGCTGGTGGCCGTGAGCCAGGGCCTGCTGGAGCGGTTTTCGCCCGACGAAGTCAAGGCGGTGCTGGCCCACGAGATCGGTCACGTGGCCAACGGTGACATGGTCACCCTGGCGCTGGTACAGGGCGTGGTGAACACCTTCGTGATGTTCTTTGCGCGGATCATCGGCAACTTCGTCGACAAGGTCATCTTCAAGAACGAAGAAGGCCGTGGCATTGCCTACTTCGTGGCGACCATTTTCGCCGAGCTGGTCCTGGGCTTCCTGGCCAGCGCCATCGTGATGTGGTTCTCGCGCAAACGCGAGTTCCGCGCAGATGAAGCCGGCGCACGCCTGGCGGGCACCAGCGCAATGATCGGCGCGCTGCAACGCTTGCGCTCCGAACAAGGCCTGCCGGTGCATATGCCCGACAGCCTGACCGCCTTCGGCATCAACGGCGGCATCAAGCAGGGCCTGGCTCGCCTGTTCATGAGCCACCCGCCGCTGGAAGAGCGGATTGACGCACTGCGTCGCCGGGGCTGATAGCCGGATGACTCAACAAGGGGGCGATCTGATCGCCCCTTTTTTGTGCCTGCTGATTTCACCGCTCGCCCCTACAAAAGGAAAAACCCTTTTAGCGCCTGGTCAGCCGATAAGCACGCTCTTCAAGGCGAGTAACACCGTCCTGCAGGAACTTTCCGCTCTCCCTCAGGATGTCCCGCTCCTCCAGCCGCTCCAACGCCCAATGCAGTGCAAATAGCACCTGCACTTCCTCGTCCGTGACAGCAAAGGGTGGGCCGGCCTTCTGCCCCTGGTCGTAATCGAGGGTAATCAGCAACCCCTGGCAGCCTGAGGGCAGCAAGGCATTCAGATGCTCTGCGTATTGCGCGCGCATCAGTGGCGGTAATGCTATCAACGCTGCGCGGTCATAAACGGCGCTGCAACCGGCCAGCGCCCCGGCATCGAGGCTAAAGAAATCGCCACACCACAGCTCGATCATGCTGGCCTGGTAGACCTTGAAGGCGCCCTGCTGACTGACGTGCGGCACAAGCCCCTGCTCGCTGAAGAACGCCTCAACCGCCTGCTCCGACAGCTCCACGCCCACTACCTGGTACCCCTGGCTCTTGAGCCATACCAAGTCGAGGCTTTTGCCACATAACGGCACCAGCACTTTTGCCCCCTCGGCCACCCCCAGCCTTGGCCAGTGCCTCTGCAAATAGGGATTAACCTCGTGCTGATGGAAACCGATCTGATTGCTCGCCCAGCGGTCCTGCCAAAATTCAGGCTGCATGAATCACTCCGAAAATTCGATCAAAGGGCGCTAAAACTTATATTAGATTTAGATCGATGATCTGATTGAAGATGGCTCCATCTTAACCCTCAGGACTCTGCTCATGCTCCCCAGCCTGTTTATCTCCCACGGCTCGCCCATGCTGGCCTTGCAACCCGGGGCCAGCGGTCCTGCGCTGCAGCGCCTGGCTGCCGAACTGCCACGGCCCAAAGCCATTGTGGTGGTGTCGGCGCATTGGGAAAGCCCGGACCTGCTGGTCAGCGGCAGTGCTGCCCCCGAAACCTGGCACGACTTCGGTGGCTTTCCGCGCGAGCTGTTTGCGGTGCAATACCCCGCGCCGGGTGACCCGCAGCTGGCCAGTGAGATCGTCGAACTGCTGCACGCCGACGGTCTGGCTGCACGTATTGACGAGCAACGCCCCTTCGACCACGGCACCTGGGTCCCGCTGTCGCTGATGTACCCGGCAGCGGACATCCCGGTGGTACAAGTGTCCTTGCCCAGCCGCCTGGGCCCGGCTTTGCAGACTCGAGTCGGGCATGCACTCGCGAGCCTGCGCGAACAGGGTGTGCTGCTGATCGGCTCCGGCAGCATCACCCACAACCTGGGCGAACTGGATTGGCGCGCCGGGCCGGAGACGATCACACCGTGGGCCCGGGAATTTCGCGACTGGGTGGTCGACAAACTAGCGGCCAATGACGACGCCGCCTTGCATGACTATCGCCGCCAGGCGCCACATGCCGTGCGCAGCCATCCCAGCGATGAACATTTGCTGCCGCTGTACTTTGCGCGGGGTGCGGGCGCAGATTTCAGCGTGGCGCACCAAGGCTTCACACTGGGTGCCTTGGGCATGGATATCTATCGCTTTGGCTGACACCGTTATACCTGTGGGAGCTGGCTTGCCTGCTCTCACAGTTGATCGCGTCGGAGCCTAAAACATGAGGCGAAAAAAATCCCCGAACCAGTCGGGGATTTTTTATGTGCGATCAATCAGCCCAAGGGCGGATCAATCTTCGCGGTAGCGACGCAGCTTGAGCTGCTTACCGGCAACGCGAGTGTCTTTCAGCTTGGCCAGCAGTTTTTCCAGGCCGTCTTCCGGCAGCTCCACCAGGGAGAAGCTGTCACGCACCTGGATGCGACCGATGGCTTCACGTGCCAGGCCACCCTCGTTGAGGATAGCGCCCAGCAGGTTCTTGGCCGCGATACCATCACGCGCGCCCAGCGCGGTACGGCAACGAGCACGGCCTTCAGCCAATGGCACTGGAGCACGACGCTCACGGTCACCACGGTCTGGACGGTCACCGGAACGCTCTGGACGATCACCGCGTGGCGCGCTGTTCGGAACCAGTGGACGTTCCTTTTCGATGGCTGCCAGGGTCAGGGCCTGACCATTGGTAGCTTTGCGCAGCAGGGCTGCAGCCAGGGCACGCGGGGTGCAACCGATATCGGCGGTCAGGCGGTCCAGCAGGTCGCCGTGGGTCGATTCAGCGTCAGCCACCAGTGGCGCCAGGCTGTTGGTCAGTTTCTTGATGCGCGCATCGAGAACGGCCTGGGCATCCGGCAGGCGGACTTCGGCAACTTTCTGGCCGGTAACACGCTCGATCACTTGCAGCATGCGGCGCTCACGTGGAGTCACCAGCAGCAATGCACGACCTTCGCGACCGGCACGGCCAGTACGGCCGATACGGTGAACGTAGGACTCTGGATCGTAAGGCATGTCAACGTTGAACACGTGGGTGATACGTGGAACGTCGAGGCCACGGGCAGCAACGTCGGTCGCCACAACGATGTCCAGACGGCCATCCTTGAGGGAGTCGATCACGCGCTCACGCTGGTTCTGGGCAATGTCACCGTTCAGCGCAGCGGCTTTGTAGCCTTTGGCTTCCAGGGCGCTGGCCAGGTCCAGGGTCGCTTGCTTGGTGCGCACGAACATGATCAGGGCGTCGAAGTCTTCGACTTCCAGCAGGCTCAATACAGCCGAGGTCTTCTGGTCAGCGTGAACCAACAGGTGAGCCTGTTCGATCGCGGTAACGGTCTGGGTCTTGGTCTGGATCTTAACGTGCTCCGGATCGCGCAGGTGGCGTTCGGCAATGGCACGGATGGACTGCGGCAGGGTAGCCGAGAACAGTACGGTCTGACGGGTCGCTGGCAGTGCCTTGAAGATGACTTCCAGGTCATCCATGAAGCCCAGCTTCAACATTTCGTCAGCTTCGTCCAGAACCAGGTGGTTCACGGTCGACAGGACTTTTTCGTCACGACGCAGGTGGTCGCACAGACGGCCCGGAGTGGCGACAACGATCTGTGCGCCATTGCGGATTGCCTTGAGTTGTGGGCCCATAGGCGCGCCGCCGTAAACGGCCACAACAGTTACACCCGGCATTTGCTTGGCGTAGGTTTCAAAGGCGGTTGCTACTTGCAGCGCCAACTCACGGGTTGGCGCCAGGATCAGGGCTTGCGGCTCGCGCTTGGCAGGATCGATGCAGTGCAGAATAGGCAGGGCGAACGCGGCGGTTTTACCGGTACCGGTTTGCGCCTGGCCAATCATGTCCTTACCGGCCATGATGATCGGGATCGATTGCTGCTGAATCGCCGAAGGTTCTTCGTAGCCGGTCGCTGCGACGGCTGCAAGAATATTCGGGTTAAGATTAAAAGCGGCGAAGCCGCCGGTTTCCTGGGTCATGGGTCTGCCTCTAAGTGCATCCGCAAAGACCCATGCTCCAAAGCTGCGCATGCCGTGTTGAGACTCAAGAGTCGCCCTGGCTGCTTTGTCGGCGGGGATTTGCGAAAACGAATGAATGAAAAAGATTCGTCAAGGAAGAGTCCGCTGTGCGGACGTGCAGCCGAAGCTGACTTCGGGGAATTGCGCTACCTAAACGCGGCCCGGTTAAAGGCCGGCGCGCACTATACCGGAAATAGCTGAAAAAGGGAGCTTTTTTTATCGCCAGGCGCCGATAAACCGCACTGGGTCACGCGCTTTGCAGATCCGTGCGCCAGGGTCTATTTTTCAAAGGCCCGGCCCTGTTGGTCATCGAGCTTAAACGGTTCACCCACCCATTGAGACCCTTTGGTCTGAAACCTCACCTGCGCCCCGAGGGCACACCCGATGAATCAAGCCAGTAGTAGCCGTGTCAGCCGCGCACTTGAGGGCCATGTTCTATTGCTAGGCCTGGACCGCGTGGCCAAGCGCAACGCCTTTGACCTGGATTTGCTCAATGACCTGAGCCTGGCCTATGGCGAATTTGATCGAAACGATGACGCACGTGTGGCCGTGGTGTTTGCCCATGGCGATCACTTCACCGCAGGGCTGGACCTGGCCAATGTCAGCGGCGTAATGGCCGGCGGCTGGCAACCGCCGCTGGGAGGGTGCGACCCGTGGGGGGTGTTTGCCGGCCCGCGCGTGAGCAAGCCGGTAATCGTCGCCGCCCAAGGTTACTGTCTGACCATCGGTATCGAGTTGATGCTGGCGGCAGATATCAACCTCTGCGCCAGCAATACCCGCTTTGCCCAGATGGAGGTGCAACGCGGCATCTTTCCGTTTGGCGGCGCGACATTGCGCTTCCATCAGATTGCCGGCTGGGGCAATGCGATGCGCTGGCTGCTCACCGGCGACGAATTCGACGCCCATGAGGCCCTGCGCCTGGGGTTGGTGCAGGAAGTGATGGCCAGTGAAGACCTGTTGCCCCGTGCCATTGAATTGGCCAACCGCATTGCGCGCCAGGCGCCGCTGGGTGTGCAGGCCACGTTGATGTCGGCACGCCTGGCGCGCATGGAGGGTGAGGCCGTCGCAGCCGCCGCGCTGCCGCCCATGGTGGGTAAACTGCTCAACAGTGAGGATGCCAAGGAGGGTGTTCGGGCGATGATCGAGAAGCGGCCCGGGGTGTTCAAGGGGATTTGACCAAACTGAATTAGCCGTCGCTAGTGAGGGCCTCTTCGCGGGCAATCCCGCTCCCACAGGGGATTGCATTTCAACACAGAGTGCAATTCGACTGTGGGCTTGCCCGCGAAAGCGTCCGAACTGACAACTAAGTTGCTGGCCGAATCGCCTTGATCAACGGCTGCAAAGAATACCCCAATCGCGGCGCCAAGGCTTCGGCGCGGGCTGACAGCGCATCCAGGTCCAGCACCTGATCCAGCTCCGAAGGCACCAATAGAATCACATTGCCCTCCTTCACCGGCAGCTCCCAGTAATGCCGGTGGTACAACCCACGCAGCAACGCCGCCCCCAGCGGTTTGCCGTCATCGGTGGCCCACTGGTTGATCACCAGCCAGCCGCCGGGGTTGAGTTTCTTCTGACAGTTTTCCAGGAAGGTCCAGGCCAGATGCCCCACGCCCGGGCCGACATCGGTGTAGAGGTCGACGAAAATCAGATCGGCCGATTCAGCACTGTCGAGCAATTGCAGCGCGTCACCAATGCGGATGTACAAGCGCGGATCGTCATCCAGCCCCAGATATTCAATCGCCAGGCGCGGTACATCGGGGCGCAGCTCAATGGCTTCGACATCCTCCAGCGCCAGGAACTTGAGGCATGCCTGGGTCAACGTGCCCGCGCCCAGGCCGAGGAACAACGCACTTTCCGGCTGTTCATGGCACAACGCGCCGATCAGCATCGCGCGGGTGTAGTCGTACTCCAGCCAGCTCGGGTCAGCGGTGAACACACAGCTTTGCTCGATGGCGTCGCCAAATTCGAGAAAGCGGTAATCAGCCACTTCAAGCACACGGATCATGCCGAATTCATCATGGACTTCGGCCAGCAGGCGCTCGACACGCTCCTCGCTCATCACTACTCCTAAAGGGTTTACCGCACGACAAAGGCGCGATTGTCGGCCAAGCGGCAACCACAGGTCACGCACTAATTGCTGCTAACATTGGCGCCCTAACATCCACCTGCAAACGAGTTCATGATGAGCCACCCCTGGAGTCCCGATAGCTGGCGAGCCCTGCCGATCCAGCAGCAACCCCGATACCCGGACGCCGCGCACTTGGAGCAAGTGGAGCAGAGCCTGGCGAGCTACCCGCCCCTGGTGTTTGCCGGCGAAGCCCGCGAATTGCGCCGTCAGTTTGCCGAAGTGACCCAGGGTCGTGCCTTCCTGCTGCAAGGTGGCGATTGCGCCGAGAGCTTCGCCGAGTTTTCCGCCGCGAAGATCCGCGACACCTTCAAGGTGCTGCTGCAGATGGCCATTGTCATGACCTTCGCAGCCGGTTGCCCGGTGGTGAAAGTCGGGCGCATGGCCGGCCAGTTCGCCAAGCCACGTTCGGCCAACGATGAAACCATCGACGGCATCACCCTGCCCGCCTACCGTGGCGATATCGTCAACGGCATCGGCTTCGACGAAAAAAGCCGCGTGCCAGACCCGGACCGCCTGTTGCAGTCCTACCACCAGTCCACCGCCACCCTCAACCTGCTGCGCGCCTTTGCCCAGGGCGGTTTTGCCGACCTGCACCAAGTGCACAAGTGGAACCTGGATTTCATCGCCAACTCCGCCCTCGCCGAAAAGTACAGCCAACTGGCCGACCGCATCGACGAAACCCTGGCCTTCATGCGCGCCTGTGGCATGGACAGCTCGCCGCAATTGCGCGAAACCAGCTTCTTCACCGCCCACGAAGCGTTGCTGCTCAACTATGAACAAGCCTTCGTACGCCGCGACAGCCTGACCAACGATTACTACGACTGCTCGGCGCATATGCTGTGGATCGGCGACCGTACCCGTCAGTTGGACGGCGCCCATGTCGAGTTCCTGCGCGGGGTGAACAACCCTATTGGTGTGAAAGTCGGACCGAGCATGAACCCGGACGACCTGATCCGCCTGATCGACATCCTCAACCCGGATAACGACCCTGGCCGCCTCAACCTCATTGCCCGTATGGGTGCAGGCAAGGTCGGCGACCATTTGCCCAACCTGATCCGTGCCGTGCAGCGCGAGGGCAAGCAAGTGTTGTGGAGCTGCGATCCGATGCACGGCAATACCATCAAGGCCAGCAGCGGCTACAAGACCCGCGATTTTGCGCAGATCCTGGGCGAAGTGAAGGATTTCTTCCAGGTGCACCAGGCAGAAGGCAGCTACGCCGGCGGGATCCATATCGAGATGACCGGGCAGAACGTCACCGAATGCATCGGCGGCGCACGGCCGATCACCGAAGACGGCCTGTCGGACCGCTATCACACCCATTGCGACCCACGGATGAATGCCGATCAGTCGCTGGAGTTGGCGTTCCTGATTGCCGAGACCTTGAAACAGGTAAAGCGCTGACGTTTTATCGACGGGGATGACGCCATCGCGGGCAAGCCCGGCTCCCACATTTGAACGCGTTTCTCTGTGGGAGCCGGGCTTGCCCGCGATAGGCATAGGTATCTACATAACTCTGTTAGCTCAACGGTAACCACGATGCGAAGCGAGCCGCTCTTGATCTGCTTTTGATCTTAGGCGCCCCGTTAAACCACGCTGGCCGGAATTCGACAGGGATTTGGG